>MNVA01000232.1 GCA_001871325.1 Ignavibacteria bacterium CG1_02_37_35 | reverse complement strand
TCGGTTTTGAAGGTTTGTCAGGTCTTCTTGCGACATCAATAATAAGCACATTGCCTGGTTGAGACTGTTCATTTATTACTGCTTCCTGATATTTTTCTTCTACCAGGATATAGAGTTTCTCAAGAGATTCTCTGCCTCTCTGAAGCCGGGCATATTCTATCGCTGATTTCGGAAGCTGGTTAAATTTAGCATCATACGTTTTAACTATTGCATCTAAATTTTTCACTTTGATCGCATACCCCTGACTTTTTATCTCTTCTTCTATTACATTTTTCGTTATCAATTTAACTTCTTCGGGGCTGCTTGCAAAAATACTTGCTTTAACTCCTTCAACTTTACTTTTCAACTTGTTCCGAAGTTCTTTTATTTTGGCATCATATTCTTTGATAGTTTGATTATCATTATTCTTATCTTTTGAACTTGAAAGCGCAATATCACGGTTCACTTCAAGTTTTGCTAATTCCGTTTGCAAACTTTTCAGATATTCCTCAGAAGAGAAATTTTCCAGATACGCAGTAAGCTGCGGGTCTTGATTGCGCAATTCCTCTTTGTATTGTTTCAAGGTTTTTTCGGAGATAGCTAATTCCATTTTGGCGAGATTTTGATCAGCTTCAAATTTAGAAAGCTGCGTAATCAGTTCTTTTGCCTGATCATCCAAAGCAATGATACCGCCTTTTTCCTGGAAAATTTTTAAGATGTCTTCAGCAGAATTTAACTGGGCGAGTTTTTCATTTTTTTGATCTAAAAGAAAAGCTTTAACAAGCGTAAGCTGATTTCTGTTAATCTCCAGATTGAGCGTTTTATAAGCTTGGGCATAGAGATTGGTGATTAATGCGGCTTCAAAAGGAGAAGGGCTTTGGGAAGAAATCTCGACAATGTCTAATCCTCGTTTTTGCTCAATTGTTACATTTGTAGAGAGAAGGGATGCAATTTCGTCAACCTCAAGAAGTTTAGGTTTGTCATTAGTCAGTTTGGAGGGCGTATGCACCAGAACTTTAAAACTATCAATTTGGTTAAGAGCATTAAAACTATCTTTGAGAGCCGTGGAAGCTATTTCACGAACCTTATAGCTTTTTAGCACTTCAATTTCATTTGCAATAAATCTATCGCTTCCAAAATCTTGAAATTCCGGCATAAGGGGAGAATTAAGAATATTTCCTGACGGCTTACTTACTTTCAGCACCGTTGTTGACTTGTAAATATTGATTGAACTCACCGCATAAACGACAGAGACCACAATGGCTACTATCGCGATAAGTGAAAATGGGAAAAGATTATCAACGATAATGTTGTAATAATGCTGTAATCCTTGTTCTCGAACTTCATTGGAATTGGTATTGTTATTGTTACTCATATAAAAGAACCCTCAACCTATTTGCGGACGATATTTAAAATTAAAATTGATAATGAAATTAATGTGGAAACAATTGATAACGAGATTGAAAGATATTCTCTCGTATACCAACGTGGCTCGCCTGGTGCTAAAAGAACATCTCCCGCTTTAATTTGCGGTGCAACAGAAACTTTTTGAGGGTTTTTTGACCAAAGCAAATCATTATAGTTTAAGGCAATAAATTCTTGAGTAGAATCATCTTTTGTTCTATAAATTCTCAAATCTTCCAACAAAGCATTCTCCGTTGGTCCACCTGCAAAAGAGAGCAAGTCTTTGGCGTTTGTGTATTCCGGAACAATATATCTGCCGGGAAATCTAACATTTCCCCAGACGGCAACCTTAATATTTACGGATTGAGGATCGGAATAATCGTAAAGCGCACCTTGCGGATTCATTTTTAATGAACCGTAATCAATACCAATTTTTGTATCGTTTGATTGAGCAAGATTAAGAGCGCTTAATACGAATAAAGAAATAAAAAAGAAATAAACTTTCATGTGCAAATATTTTCCCAAATTTTAAATGTAAGATAGTAAATAGCTATTACTCGGCAAAAGTTCCTAATCACAATTTTAAGGAGATTTTCCATGAGGCGAAGAAGCTACTAATTAACCCCAATGCCGGGCCCAAAATTAACAAAACAAACGTCAAGTTCAAAAAATTCGGGAGCCGGTTAAAGATATACACCCTGATAAAAATTTCTAATGCATAAAGGAAAGAAATTGCTAAAAATCCTGAAATTAGTCCAATGAAAACACCGTTCAACAAAAGAGGAAATTTAATAGTAAAGAGTGAGCCGCCCACTAACTTCATCGTTTCGATTTCGTCCTTTCTCCCCTCAATGATCAGCCGGATAGTTGAAAAAATGACATAGAACGCAATGATTGAGAGAAGAATTCCGAGCCCGGCGATATATTTTTGAAATGTTTTCAAATAGAAAAGCATTTTTTGATAAAGAGCATTCGGGAAGACAGCATCGTCAACTTCTTTGATTTTTTTTATGCTTTTTAAAAGTGAAGGGAAATTTATAGTCCCTTCTCCGGCAGTTGTAATAACATAACTCGCCGGTAGGGGATTATAATCCAGTATTTTTCTAAAATCTTCACCCGTTTCTTTTACAAATTTTTCAGCGGCTTTTTCTTTCGAAACAAACCTAATTGATTGCACATTTTTAAGTTTTTGTAAATCATTTTTAACGTTTTCAACCTGAAGTTTTGTCAATCCATCCTTCAAATAAACTTGCACCTCAAATTGATTTTGCAAGTACGTTTCTATTGATTCGGAAATTCTTATTGATAAAATCGAAACAGCGATTAAAATCAACCCCACCGTGGTAGAGATCAACGAGAAAAGGAACGATAACTTAGCTCTTCGGTTTGAACGAATTGCTTCTTTAATTAAAAATAGTATCATATTAGAAATTCGATTCGTCTATCCATCTTGTTAGTTTCCATTTACCGGAAGTTGATTCTTTTTTTAAGTTTAAATTTACCCTTCCGTCAACCCGCACAATATCTGTCGGGTTAAAAGTTATGGTCAAGTTAAATCCGCGGACAATATTTGCTTCGGAAGAGTCTTCTGTTGAAGCGATAATATTGTTCCAAATTAAATCAAGCCGCTCGGCATTTTGAAAAAGTCCGTGGGTAACTTTCATCTCCTCTTCCCTGCCCCAACTGATATCAAAACTTAAATCATAATCACGATAACTAAATAAAAAATTATCACTAAGCATTCGACCGTAGATAGACGTATCTCGAAACGTGTAAGCATATTGCAGATTCTGAAAAACTCCTTCAATTTTTGTCAGGTCACCGATGGCAGAACCGGTTGATTCGCTTTTATCTAACGATGGGGCAAAAGGATTATTGCATCCTGATATGCTCGCAATGATCAATAAAATAAATAGAATTTTTTTCATTTTAATTTGGCGAGTAAAAACCTTTTAACTCGCTCCAACTTGCGCTTTGAGAATTTTTAATGTCCTGCCATAAATAAATTGTCCAGACCTGACGAGAATCACGAATTAAATTAAACTGGAGCTCACCTTCATATTTTTTTTCAGCATTATCGTTCGGGGTAACCACAACAAAATAACTCGCTGTATAAACGATACTATTATCTCCCTGAAAAGAAGATTTCTCATTATTTTTTGTAAACGTAATTGGTTGATCCGGAGCAATATGCGAAATTAAATTATTGAAATATTGTTCTTCGCTTTTCTTCGTCCACCCATCGAGCAAAACCGGGTAAAGCGAACTTGAGCCAGCAGAGGGAATAAACTGATATTCTTTACCCGAAAAAGAAGAATCTGAAAAACAGTTTAAATAGTTTTGAGCATTTTTTTCTGATAACGAATTTGTAAAATTTTCCATGAGAATTTCCGGTGTAACGGCTGATTTGTAATTTGAACGGGGTTGTTCCGGTTGTTCCGGGTCGCGTGTAGTAAACAAATCGCACGCACTGAAAGAACTAATTAAAAAGAAAAGAAGAATTACTTTTACTTTTTGCATAAGAGTATCAACCTGGGAGAAGAGAATTCATCAAATGCTTCGCCGTCATAACTTCCGAAAATCATCTCAACCGATAGATTATTTTTATTTAGCGCACCGAGCAAATCCGTTTTAGAATAAAGTCGAACAGACTCACGATAGTTTTTTCTCTCTCCGTTTTGAAGGAGAACAATTTCTTTAATTACTTTATTTCCCTCAATCTTTCTTGATTGTTTGACTACCATATCACCAATTTCATCTTCCGAAAAGGGGATCAGATTTCTTTTTACATTTTCCGCATTCAGAAAATCAAAAACAAAAACACCTTCATCAGAAAGATGTTTTTCAACATTTGTGAAAAGGGCAAAATTGTCGTCATCATTTTCAAAATAGCCGAAACTCGTAAAAACATTAAGAATTACATCGAACTTCTCAGAAAAAGAGACGGTGCGAATATCATCTTTAATGAACCTTGCATGCAAACCATTTTTTTGTGCCTCATCCACAGCCACCGAGAGAAGTTTTGCGCTCTGGTCAATACCGGTAACTTGAAAACCTCTTTTCGCTAATAATAATGTGTGTCTTCCGGCTCCGCAGCCCAAATCTAAAATTTTTGCATCACCGGATAGATTTATCTTACTGAGAATAAAGGAAATTAATATTTCTGCTTCTTCATTGTTTCTGTGCTTGTAAACGGTCGAATATTCATCAGATTCAAACCATTCTTCAAACCAGAGCTTCATTAAAGAAGACCTCTATTCGAGACGGCACGGGCAATAGTTGCTTCATCAGCAAATTCCAGGTCGCCTCCAATCGGTAAACCGCGTGCAATTCTTGTCACTTTGATATTTAGAGGCTGAAGTAATTTTCCAAGATAAAGCGAAGTGGCGTCTCCTTCAGTATCAGGATTTAATGCAAGAATAATTTCAGAGACTTCCTGAGTTTTAAGTCTTTTAAGAAGTTCATTAATCTTTAGCGATTCCGGTCCAATTCCGCTTAAGGGTGAAAGGACACCTGAAAGAACATGATAAACGCCGTTATATTCGTTAGTTCTCTCGATAGCAATAATATCACCGGGTTCTTCAACGATGCAGAGAACCGAATTATCCCGTTTGGGGCTGGAACAAATCTCGCAGACATCGAATTCCGTTATGCTAAAACAGATCGAACAAAATTTTAATTTGTGTTTCAGGTTATAAATTGCGTTAATAAATTTTTCAACTTCATCGTTTGGTTTTTTTAAAAGATAGAGCGACAATCTCTGTGCTGTTTTTTTTCCGATTCCCGGGAATTTGCTGAATTCTTCAATCGCAATCTGCAATGGTTCTGAAATGTTCACCTAAAACCCCGGGATGTTTAAACCGGGAGGTATCATTCCCTTTGTAAGTTTTCCCATTTCATCTTCCGACATTTTTTCTGCTGATTCTAACGCTTTATTAACTGCGGCAACAACCAAATCCTCTAAAAATTCTTTTTCATCAGGATTGATCACTTGTTTGTCAATCTCGATTGAAACGATCCTCTTGTTGCCACTCGCAACGGCTTTGATAATCCCGCCGCCGGCTTCCGCGGAAACGGTTTTATTGGCTAAACCGGCTTGGGTTTTCTGCATTTCTTCTTGCAATTTCTGTACCTGGCGAAGCATATCCTGCATTCCACCTTTCATTGAACCTCCGAACTATTTTTTTTTAGCATTTGTATTACTTTTCGTGCAAATATAAAACAATCAATTGACTTTTTATACCCTGATTTTATAAAATTTTGATAAATTTTTGCCTAACTTCATTTATATTGTAATATAAAAATTTCAAATAATAAAGGAAGAAACAAAATCGTTACTGAATTGACGTTTGACGATTTTTTCGTTATTGACGAAAACAACCGGAAAAGAATTAAGAATTACGGTGTCTTCTCTGCCAGGGTAAGCGCTTTTTTTTACGAATATGTAAAAGAGTATCATATCCCCATAGCATTTGAGAACATTCTAGAAAACGGCAATCTAAAATTAGCCCCAACCGAACTATTCCCTCTTTATATTAAGATCATGAACACTTCAAATAAAACCTTCTCTAAAATGTTTTCCCTGGCAAAAAACACTCCGCTGCAGGTACCGATTCTTGAAAACTATCTCAGTTCTGATTCCAATTATCAGTTGAACGATCACCACATTATTTCATTTAATATTCTTCCTATGGCAGATTTTAAAATGATTGAGAGAATAGCAACTAAGGTTAACGTTATCCTAAAATCTTACTTTGAGCGAAGAAATTTACTTTTAAGCGAACTGTCTTGCACGTTTGGTAAAAGCGGAGATAAAATTGTTTTGCTCGGTCAGTTTGCTCCTCACAAGCTAAAATTAATTCCGAAAGACGAACCTGAAAATGAATTTGAGTTGTCAACTCCATCAAAAATTAAAAAATATATTGACCTTTTTCAAGAAAGCGTCCAACGTTAAATGATTACGAAATACGGATACACGACCCTAAGCATGGTTCTTGCCATTTGCTTGATCCTTGCGATCGTCAGCTTTTTTATTCACTCAATCCCCATCCGGATAACCCTTACTTCATTGATTATATTTTTACTTCTCTTCACATTGAATTTTTTCAGGGATCCGGAACGGGTAACACCGACTGATGAAAATTGTGTTATCTCACCGGCAGACGGGACAGTTCTTTTTGTTAAAGATGTTACGGAAGAAAAATTTCTTCAAGGAAAAGCGAAGCAAATTTCAATTTTTATGTCCCCGCTCAATGTTCACATTAACCGGATTCCAATTACCGGGAAAGTTGAATATTTGCAATATCATAAAGGTGAATACCTGGTTGCGTATGATGACAAAGCTTCCGAGAAAAATGAACGAAATGAAATCGGGATTTCAGGAAGCACCGGGAAAGTGCTCTACACGCAAATTGCCGGGTTCGTAGCCAGAAGAATCGTTTCCGAACTCAACTTAGGCGATAGCGTTATTGCAGGAAAAAGATTTGGAATGATTAAATTTGGCAGTCGAGTTGATGTGATTGTACCCGAAACTTTTGTTACTTCATTAAAAAAAGGAGCTAAAGTATTTGCAGGAGAAACTATTTTATTCGTCCGCCAAAGGCAGATGAAATGACGTTAAAAAATATGAAACCAACAAAAAGAATCTTCCCAAATTCATTCACTTCACTAAATCTGTTTTGCGGATTTTTATCAATCATTGAAGCGGCGGAGCAAAATTATGTGTTAGCCGCATGGTTGATCGGCGCGGCTGCTATATTCGACGCGCTTGACGGTGTGGCAGCACGGATAACAAGGTCCAGCAGCCAGTTTGGCGTTGAACTAGATTCTCTTTCAGATGTCGTCAGTTTTGGGTTGGCGCCCGCTTTTCTGATTTATGAAATCGGACTGAAAAGATTTGAAACACTAGGAATTGTCGTTGCCGGAATTTATCTGCTTTGCGGCGCGTTCCGGCTTGCAAGATTTAACACGCAATTAGTTGGCTTCAAGAAAGAATATTTTGTGGGACTGCCAATTCCAACCGCGGCGTTAACAATTGCCGCTTACATTTTAGTCTTTGCAGAAGGTAACAACTTAACCTTTTCTTATGATCTCTATACAATTGTTCTTGTTCTCACTTTAGCAATGTTGATGGTCAGCAAATTCCGTTATGAAACACTACCGCATTTTTCTATCCACGGAATAAAAGAAAAACCATTTCATTTTTCATTTATTGCGCTCAGTTTAGCTGCTCTTTTTTTAACCCAGGGAAGAGCAGTGTTCTTAATCTTTCTTTTCATTGTTCTCTTTGGTATTTTCAACTCAGTTTATTTGAAGATAAAAAAATAAATAAGGTTTACATTGTACAAGGCAAAAGTAATTATCAAACGGAAAAAATCAATTTTGGATCCGCAAGGAAAAGCGGCAGAACACGGCGCTGTTTTACTTGGATTTAAAAATATTGCGGATGTAAGAATAGATAAACAAGTTGAATTTCTTGTAAATGTCAACGATGAAGAAACTGCGAAAAAGGAAGTATCTGAATTTTGTTCTAAACTTTTAAGCAACCCGACAATGGAAGATTTTGAAATTAATTTAGAAGAAATTGATGAAGTTTAAATTCGGCGTTGTGGTTTTCCCCGGTTCAAACTGCGACCACGACTCTTATCATGTATTGAAACATCTTTTAGACCTGGAGACTGTTTATCTTTGGCACAAAGATACCGATTTGCAAAATTGTGAAGTAATCATTCTTCCCGGCGGTTTTTCTTATGGTGATTATATCAGAACCGGCGCTGTTGCAAAACTTTCTCCAATAATGAATTCAGTAATCGCTTTCGCCAATAAAGGTGGAGTTGTGTTCGGCATTTGTAACGGCTTCCAAATTTTAACCGAATGTGGCTTATTGCCTGGCACGCTTATCAAAAATAAGAATTTGAAGTTCGTTTGTAAGGATATTTATATCACCGCTGTAAACGACGTTTCACTGTTAACAAAATCTCTTGAGAAAAAAACGTTGATGACTCCCGTAGCCCATGGCGAGGGTAATTATTTTACAGATGAAGAGACATTAAAATCACTTGAGCAGAATAATCAAGTGCTTTTTAGATATTCTTCCAAAAAGGGAGAAATTTCCGAAACGTATAACCCAAACGGCTCAGTGCAAAACATAGCCGGGGTTATGAATAAAAACGGAAACGTCTTTGGCATGATGCCCCATCCGGAACGAAGCAGCGATGTGTCGCTCGGTAAAACCGATGGCTTGCAGATTTTTAATTCGTTACTACAAAATTTTATTAACTAGAAGGATCAACCATGTTTAGCAATATCGGTCTACCGGAAATACTTATCATTATGTTTGTACTTGTGCTTTTATTTGGCGCAAAAAAAATTCCCGAACTTGCACAGGGAATTGGTAAAGGAATGAAGGAATTTAAGAAAGCCGTAAAAGATGACCCCGGCGAGAATAAAATAACTGATAAAAATCAGCCACCAGAAAAAAAAGACTAACTTATGTTTGGAAATATCGGCGCAACAGAAATTATTGTAATTGCAGTTGTCGCTCTGCTTCTCTTCGGTCCTAAGAAACTACCTGAAATGCTGCAGAGCGTTGGAAAAGGGATCAAAGAGTTTAAAAAATCTCTTAATGAAGTTGAAGAAGAAATTAAAAATTCAGTTGACGACAAGAAATAAACCCCACGATCTGCATCTCTAAAACTGCAAAAGGATTTTTTTGATTAGTTATAAAAATTATACCGAAAAATTACGGCTTCTAAAGGAGGGTAAATTATCTTTAGTTGAAAACGTTCAAAATTTTCTTTCACGAATCGAGGAAAGAAAAAACTTAAATGCTTTCACTTTTCTTTTTGCAGAAGAAGCTATCCAAAAAGCAACAGAAGTTGAACTGAAAATTGCGGTCGGTTCTTTCGGAAAACTTGCGGGAATGGTGATTGCCGTAAAAGATGTCCTCGCAATAAAAGATAAACCGCTTACATGCTCTTCAAGGATTTTAGAAAACTTTACTTCACTTTACACTGCCACAGCCGTTCAAAAACTACTTGACGAAGATGCGATCATCATCGGTAAAACCAACTGCGATGAATTTGCGATGGGTTCCTCAAATGAAAATTCAGCCTTCGGCGCAGTCAAAAATCCTCTTGATGAAACAAGAGTGCCCGGCGGTTCGAG
Organism: Ignavibacteria bacterium CG1_02_37_35; assembly: GCA_001871325.1. GTDB lineage: Bacteria > Bacteroidota > Ignavibacteria > Ignavibacteriales > Ignavibacteriaceae > UBA1563. The sequence goes on along the minus strand of MNVA01000232.1, from coordinate 21,629 downwards.
TGGCGGTTCAGCTGTTGCTGTTGCGGCAAATCTTTGCGATGTTGCTCTGGGAACAGATACCGGAGGATCTATACGCCAGCCAGCAGCATTCTGCGGCATCTACGGATTGAAACCAACTTACGGACTTGTCTCCCGCTTTGGTTTGACTGCATTCGCATCATCTTTTGACTGCATTGGTCCTTTCGCAAATTCCGTTGAAGATATCGCGCTTACGCTGGAAGTCCTTGCCGGACAAGATAAAAGTGATTCAACTTCCATCAATGCAGAAAAAAAAGTATATCCAAATTTGCTTGGCAATAACAAGCAAAAATTAAAAATAGGCATTCCAAAAGAATATTTTGTTGAAGGTTTGTCTTTAGAAATAAAAGAACAAATTGAGTTGGTAATTCATAAATTAAAAGAATTGAATTTTTCCATCGAAGAAGTTTCACTTCCGCACACGGAGTTTGCAATAGCGACTTATTATATTTTAACAACCGCGGAAGCCTCATCAAATCTTGCACGGTTTGACGGCGCGAGATACGGATACCGCTCAAAACAAAGTTCTTCATTGAAAGAAATGTACAATGCTTCCCGCTCGGAAGGATTCGGAAGTGAAGTGAAGCGAAGAATTATGCTCGGGACTTATGTCTTATCTTCCGGTTATTACGATGCTTACTATAAAAAAGCTCAAAAAGTAAGAAGAAAAATTAAAGAAGATTTCGTAAAAGTTTTTTCTAAGATTGATGTGCTGCTAACGCCAACTACACCAACAACTGCTTTTAAGTTAGGTGAAAAAACTTCTGATCCGCTCGAAATGTATTTGAGCGATATTTTTACTACGTCTGCAAATCTTGCCGGAATCCCGGGAATCAACATCCCGATTGGAAAAGATAAAAATAACTTGCCAATTGGTTTACAATTATTAGCAAATCAATTTGAAGAAGAAAAACTGTTACAGCTTGGTTCGACCATAACCGGAGAAATTCTTATAATTTAAGTTTTTCATTTTTCTTTTGAGACTCTTCACTCAATTTCTTTTTATAAGCGATCATTTTCTTCAAAAGATTCCCATCACTTATAGCAAGCATTTGCACTGCTAATAATGCCGCATTTTTTGCTTGATTAATCCCAACCGTCGCCACCGGAACACCTGCAGGCATCTGCACAATTGAAAGAAGTGAATCCAATCCATCCAATGATTTTGCTTTAATAGGGATTCCAATTACAGGAAGCGGAGTGAAAGCCGCTGTAACACCGGGCAGGTGGGCTGCGCCCCCAGCTCCGGCAATAATAATTTTCATTCCCCGCTTGTGGGCTGACTTCGCAAAATCCGCCAATACTTCAGGAGAACGATGCGCTGAGATAACTTTTACTTCAATTGAAATGTTAAATTGCTGTAAGATATCAGTTGCTTCTTTCATTACAGGTAGATCAGAATCGCTTCCCATAATTACTCCGACAACCGGTTTTTGTGTTTTCATAATTTCTCTTTTATTTAATTAATTATGTGGCGCAGAATTAATTCTGCACTATGCGTAGAAAAAACTTTAAATGCTTTTCCAATTTATTTTTTTTATTACATCACCATCGGATTGTAGTATGATCGCACCTTCAGAATCAGTGCGTAGAATCTTCGAGTGAAGATTACTCAATCGTTCTAAAATAACTTGCGATGGATGACCAAATTTGTTTTGCTCGCCCACACTAATTAAACTAATCTTTGGTGTTACAAAATTAAGAAAATTTTCTCCCGAACTCGTCTTACTTCCATGATGCCCTGCTTTTAAAACATCGGAATCTAAAAACTCTTTCCATCGAGAAGTTAAATATCGCTCTTCTTTTATTTGTGCATCACCGACAAAAAGAAATGAAGTTTGTCCATAAACAATCTTAAAAATGCCGCACCTGTCGTTAATTTTAAAGTTTTTCAGCGGGGAAACGTGTGTATCAGCCAGAAAATAGATTTGGCAATTCGCCTCGCTTAGTAGAGTATCACGATAATAATTGGGATGGATATTATAAATGGCAAGTAATTGTTCAAAATAAAGATCGTTTTTATCGGTTGAGTCCATATCCGGTTTGAAAATTTTTTTAATTCTTTGTTCCGATACCAGCGAGACAAAGCCGGCAAAATGGTCATTATCCATATGTGAAACCATCCCGTAATCTATTTTTCCAACCCCAAGATGATCGAGCAGCGGGATAACAACACGCTCGCCATTATCATAATTAAATTGCGAACTCCCTGCATCAATCAACATTGTTTTGCCGTTTGGGAATTTAATGAGGAATGAATCCCCTTGCCCGATATCAATCATCATTACAGATAGTTTTCCATCCGGCAAAATATTTTTATTATCAAGCGAACAAAAAACTACCGTGTTCACCGTTACCAGGATAGTTAAAAGTATTTTTGTCCATATCCTCTTCATAAAATGCATGAAGAAAATTAAGAGAAATAAGAAAAAATAGAAGATCAGGGAATCTTGCAGTGTAAAATTGTTCACGCGGATGAAAGAAAAATCTTGTGTCGCAGAGATTTTTATCAACCAATAAAGGAGCGCAATTAAACTATCTCCGGCAGATGCATAAATGCCGGCAACTTGCGAGGAAATTAACGAGACAAATAGTGTCAATAATCCGTTTGCAAGAATTATTGAAATTCCCGGAATAACAAATAAATTTGAGATGAGAGATATAATTGAAATTTTTCCGAAATAGTAATTTGAAAAAGGGAGAACTCCAATCTGTGCCGCTAATGACAGAAAAAACATTCCCACTATCGCTTTAACAAACTTATCTTTTAGATTCAGCTCATTTACTAAGTTTGAAAAATATGGATAGAGTCCTACAATTGACATAACAGCGACAAAAGAAAGTTGAAATCCCGGCGTAAAAAGTTGATTGACATCAATAAATAAAATTGCCAGCGCGGCAATAGCAAGTGTATTCCAAACATTCATTTCTCTGTTGGTTAGGGAGGCAACAAAGAGAACCATTGCCATAATTGTAGCCCTCAAAACCGCTGCTTGAAATCCCGTGATGATGAGAAAAAAAAATAAACCGGTCATTGTAAGAAGAGATCGAAGATAGATATTAGCCCGCCCGAAAAGAATGATAAAAATGATCGCGATAAACCCAACATGCAAACCGGATACGGCAAGCACGTGTGCCACACCGGAATTAATAAAATCCATTTTAGTTTCGTTATCTATTTCACTTTTGTCTCCGAGGAGTAGTCCTTTTAACAATCCCGCAGCTTTTGGTTCTTGCAGCGCGTCAATTCTCTCTGCCATACTTTTTCTTATTGAAAAAATAAATGCCGGGAAAGAAGAAATTGCAGGATTAAGAATCTCAACATCCTTCACAGCTTTGGCAGTGATATACCCGGTCACGCCTTTCTTTAATAAGAATGTCCCATAATCAAATTCACCCGGATTACGAATTCCTTTCCCACGGCTGTACACTCCTTTTACAGTAACATAATTACCCGGGTTAAGTTTATTGTAAAGATTACGGAAATTTTTTATCATATCAGCTTTAACTCTGCAGACAACAAGATAATTCCCCGTTATTTTTTTATCTCCATAAAAAAATGAATCTATGACGAGCTTAAACTTGAAATCGTTTTTTCTCTTCAACTCAATTTCGGAAATCCGTCCAACGACCTTCACCTCTTTAACATAATTTTCTTTAATAGGATACTTAATTTCATCTCGATTTTGGAGGAAATATAGAAGAGCGCCGAAGAAAAAAACCGGGATTAACGCAAATACGATGTAAGGAATTGTGATAATCTTTGAAACAAAAAGCTTAATGAAAAGAAGCGATACAACTATTGATAAGAGAAAAGCTACGCCAAGAATATAAAAACTGATTTGATATTCGGATTGAAAGATTATCCCAAGAATAAAACTAATTGCAATACCAATTAACGGATAATGCTTTAGCATAAATTTTTAATAATTGCGTTTTTAATATCGGATAAATCTGAAATACTTTCTGAAATGATTTTCGCTTTGCAGCCTGCTGTTATCAATAAAGCTGGATTATTAGTGTGCGTCTTAACTGAAAGATCTTCAACATTCCCATGATCAGAACAGAGAATGATTGAGAGCGTCTCATGATCAAATTGGGTGAAAAGAGTATAAAGAAATTCATCAAGTGTATTGAGGGTTGATGCTGTATCTTCGTCATATCTTCCGTGTCCAAGATGATCGGTCAAGAAATATTCAAATGCGGTGAAGGAATTCTTGCAAGCGATATTCAAAAGATTTTCTGCGGCATGCTGCGGCGAAATAACAGGAAGATCGTATCCAAGTTTTGTGTTCCAGCGGGCATTGGTAATTTCTGCCGTGAGCGCATTGCCTGCAGCAACATCATCATAGCCGTTGAGATGCATTCCGTTAAGGTTACAGCTCAACGTGGTAACGCTTAACCGCTTTTTACCGGAATCAATATAGTCGAAAAATATTTGAGGATAGGCATTAGCAAAAACGACGCCTTCATTTTTATCAAAGAAATATTTAAATATATTTTCTTTCCTTATGATAGGAATTAGCGTTGAATAGGGAAATGGACCAAAGTGCTGGTTAATAATTTGCGGAGCTTTTACTCCACAAAAAATAGAAGTTTGCCCGGTGCCGCTTTGTGGAAGTCCTTTTATTCCCATTAAGGCATCAACAGGAGAAAGAAATATTTTTCCGTTTGATAAAGATTGATTTTCAAGATGTGGGGTTTCACCAAATATTTTTTCAAAAGTTTTAAACCCGAATTTGAAAAATGGGTTCACGTCATAATCATTTTTTCCGATACCAACACCGTCTAAAAAAAGTAGAAGAATATGATGAGCGCTCTTTTCCATCTACTTTATCAACGGTGATTCAACCATAATTGTAACAGGACCGTCATTAAAGATATTCACCTTCATCATTGCGCCGAAAACACCGGTCTTTATTTTTGCGCCGCCCAAATTTTGTTTTAACCTTTCAATAAATTTTTCGTACAACGGGATGGCAGTTTCCGGTTTTGCTGCATCAGTAAAGCCAGGGCGGTTCCCCTTTCGCGAATCTCCGTATAAAGTGAATTGAGAAACAAGTAAAATTTCTCCATTTATATCCTTTAGAGAAAGATTCATTTTTTCATTCCCATCCATAAAGATTCTCAAATTGCAGCATTTATCAGCCACGAAATTAACGTCATCAATCGTATCGGTAGTTTTTATTCCGAGAAGAAGCACAAGCCCTTTACCTATGCCAGCGGAATAATTTTCGCTTTCAATAACAACCGAGCCGCTGCTTACCCGCTGAACTAACGCCCTCATTTTAATTCACCTTTTATAACCCGGTCAATGTTTGAATAATCTTTTGTAATTGTGATTGCTGAAAAATTGTGCAATTCAAAGAGTGATCTAACTTCCACCGATTGCCCGGCTCCTAACTCAAAATACATCCTCCCCTTTTCCTTTAAATAATCTTTCGCAGATGCTATAATTTTCCGGTAAAATGTTAATCCGTCTGAAAAATCCGTAATCGCAAAGTCAGGCTCATGAATAACGATTTCTTTTTGCAAAGTATGAAATTCATTTAGTGAAACATACGGCGGATTGGAAACAATAATATCCTGCTTTTCAGCAATTGGTAAAGACAATGCTAAAACATCGTTCTGCAAATAGGTAATTTTCGATGCGACATTATGAGAGTCTGCGTTTAGGCGGGCTACGACAAGCGCTTCAGGACTTTTATCAACAGCAATTATTTCGGCATTCGGAAGATGTTTCGCCAGAGCGACCGCGATAATTCCGCTTCCCGTCCCAATATCCATAATATTAACATGCGTTTCTTTATCAATAGAATTTAGCACAGTTTCAATCAGTATTTCTGTTTCCTGGCGCGGTATTAAAACATTCTTATTCACAGAAAAAGTAAGTCCATAAAATTCAACATAGCCTAAAATATATTGGAGCGGTTCACGCAGCCCACGTCTTTTTACATGAGATCGAAAAAGATCAACTTCATCATCTTTCACCGGTTTATCAAATGAAAGATAGAGATCTAACCGTTTGCATTTTAGCACATCTGCTAAAAGCAATTCCGCATTTAGCCGGGCAGATTCAATCCCCTTTTGCTCAAAGAAAGGAGTTGTCAAATTTAAGAGTTCAAGGACGGTATGCATACGCAAATTTTTTATTCAATTGAATTTGAAAAATTGTAAATTGCAACAAATTTTTTTTCTGTTCACGCTCAAAATAAGAAAGTATTCGCTTTTTAAGAAGTTTAATGAAAATAGAGAAAGGTAAAATAAAAAGAATCCTCTGCATCAAACTGCGGGGTATTGGAGACGTTATTCTCTCAACAGTGGTCTTTGATAATTTGTTAAAGGAGTTTCCTCTGGCTAAAATTGACTACCTGACCGAACCACCGGGTAAAACGGCTTTGGAAAAGCTTTCTTTTATAAATGAGATCCTGATCTATAATAAAGAAGAAACTTTTGCCGGAGTCAAAACTATCGCAAAAGTATTCTTTAACAAGTATGATTTGGTTTTAGACTTTTATTCCAACCCGAGAACAGCGGCAATAACTTGTTTTAGCGGTGCAAAATATCGCGCAGGTTTTCCTTATAGAGGAAGAACCTACGCATATAACTTATTGGGTCCAGCTGAACGGAATAAATTTCATGCGGCTCAACTCCATATTGAATTCTTAAATAGTATTGGGATAAAAACTGAATCCAGCAATCTTCACTTTGGTCTAGATAAAAAAGAGATTGCTTTTGCACAAGACTTTTTCGATAAGAATTTCTCGGTAAATGATTTTGTTGTTGTGCTCAGTCCAAGCGGTGGCTGGGATTCAAAGAAATGTGATGCTTCAAAATTTGCAGAAATAGGCGATACTCTCTATGAAACGTATCATGCAAAATTTCTTATTGTTTGGGGTCCTGAAGATTACCATGACGCCTTAGCTATTCAAAAAATAATGAAACACCCCTCTCTGCTCGCACCCAACACTACAATCCGAGAAGGAGCTGCTTTGATGCGAGTCGCTAAATTAGTAATTGCAAACGATAGTGGTCCGATGCACATTTCAACTGCAATCGGTACACCTACACTAAGTCTGCACGGTCCCACCGATCCGAATTTACAAGGACCGTTCGGAGATAAACATGCATGGATCAGGCTTGAAGAGCTTGACTGTATAGGGTGCAATTTGTTAATATGTCCCCGCAAACATGAGTGTTTTCTCAACTTACCAACTGAAAAAATAATTGAGAAAGTCGCTCAACTCATTTTAAAAAATGATATTTTGGTTCACCATGAAAAGATTTGAGGTATATCTTAAGAAGAGATTTCTTTCTCTTTTACTTGTTCTCAACAGGAAGAGCAAATTCGTAGAAGAGAATTATTCAATCATGCCAGGAGCAAAGGTTCTCTTTGTTCGCTTAAATAGAATTGGTGATGCGCTTGTAGTTACGCCGTTACTTTCCGAAATTAAAAAGAAGACGGGAGTGCAGGTTTTTGTTCTTGCAAGTGAAATAAACCGAATTGTTTTTGAAGATTGCCCATCCGTTGACAAAACCATTGTATTCGATAAGGGGTTAACAAGTTTTTTAAATCTGCTGAAACTTATTGAACACGAAAATTTTGCTGCCTTGGTTGATTTGCATGACGATGTTTCTACCACCGTTAGTTTCCTTATAGCTCTGGCGAAAGTGCCCCTAAAATTCGGTTTAAAGAAATCCAACTCAAGAATTTATACCCACACAGTAGAAAAAACTGACCCGACAAAAACACACGTTGTGGAAAGGAATCTCGCTTTATTAAAATTGTTCAAATTAGATTATGAAAAAGAGAAAATAAATATTGTTTATCAACCAAAAAAAGAATCACTAGATAAAGTGGAAACTTTTTTGACGAATAAATTCAAGGAGAATAAATTTCTTATTGGAGTTAACATTTCTGCCGGAAGCGAAGCTCGTTTTTGGGGCGTCGAACGATACCGGCAGCTGCTTTCATTTTTTTCAACTTATGATGCGAATGTTTTATTGATTTCTTCTTCTCGAGATTTGAAGTATGCAATTCAGATTGCGGTGAAGGAAGAAGCGCTTTTTTATTCCCCCTCTTTCGATGAATTTGCAGCAATGATAGCTAAACTTGATTTCCTTTTTACTCCAGATACTTCAACTGTGCACTTAGCATCGGCTTTCAAAGTCCCGATGTTTGGTATTTATGTTCAATATAACACTGATGATCTGCCATGGACACCTTATCAATCTAAACATGAAATAGTTGTTACGAAAGAACCGAATTTATTAAATTTGTCCTATGCAGAAGTCATTACTAAACTAAAACCATTTGTAGAGCATTATGTCAAATCTTTATCCAATCCCCTCCTGTAAAAATTTTAACGGTTACAAACCATGCTTCCCGAACCATAATTGTTGGGAACAGGGCTGCAAAGAAAATATTCCGACGGGAACGAAAATCTTAATTATTAATCTCGACGCGATGGGTGATGTATTAATGACGACCGCACAGCTAAAAAGTTTAAAGAAGAAATTTCCAGAATCTTCCATTTTTTGGGTAACATTAAAACCGGCTGATCAACTGCTTTTACACAATCCTTATGTTGATCAAGTTTTTAAATATGATTTTGAATCACTTTCTATTCTTCAACAAATGGAATTTGATTTTGCGTATAACATTGATAAATCAAAACGTTCGGCAGCTTTGTTAAATTCGGTTTCCGCAAAACAAAAACTTGGATTCGGATTAAATGCTGACGGAAAGATCATTCCTTTAAATGATGGCGCATTCTATAATTATCAACTCGGCATGGACGATCATTTAAAATTTAAAGTGAATCTGCGAACCGGGCAGGATTATCTGGCTGAAACGCTCGAGCTTGATTACGAACGAAATGATTATGTTTTTCATTTTTCCGATGAGGAGCTTACGTTCCAACAAAAGTACAAAAATGAAGTGGGGTTGGAGGAGCGTGATTTGGTTGTCGGTTTCAACACCGGCTGTTCAAACCTTTTTCCAAATAAAAAAATGACTGTTGAGCAGCACATTCAGCTTATTGAACAATTACTAAGCCATCATAAATATAAAATTATTTTGCTCGGCGGACCAGAAGACGCCGATCGAAATGAGTTAATTGCGGCGCCGTTCGGGGACAAGCTCATTAACACTCCAGCCACCATGGGAATACGGCGGGGCGTTTGCTTTGAAAATCTTGCCGATTTGATTATCACCGGAGACTCTTTTGGAATGCACATTGCCATTGCGCTAAAAAAATACGTCATCGCTTGGTTCGGGCTTAGCTGTTGGACTGAAATTGATCTGTATGAAAGAGGCGTAAAACTTTTTCCAATTGATTTATTTTGCTCGCCATGTTGGAAGAAATCTTGTCCGTATAATCTAGAGTGCGTTAGACAAATTGATTTAAAACGAATTGAAAATGAAGTGGTAAATTACTTTGACTCAAAAACAAGATACTAATTTAAATTTACTTTTTTCTTTCGCTAAAAGAGTGCGCCGCCCTCTTCTACTTGATGGAGCAATGGGAAGTTTTCTTCAACTAAATGGAATTCAACCTCATCCCACGATTTGGATGTCGTATGCAAATATCACTCACCCCGAAGAAGTAATGAAAGCGCATCAAGCCTATATCAAAGCCGGAGCCGACATCATTACAACAAATACTTTTCGGACAAATCCGGTTTCGCTGAAATCTTCAGAAGAGAAAATTATCTGCCGTGATTTTGTAAAAAGAAGTGTCAATCTTGCGAAATCAGCGGTCGAAGGAAAAAATATTTTAATCGCCGGCTCAAATCCCCCGGCAGAAGATTGTTACCAGGTTAAAAGAATTATCACGAAAAAAGAGTTACAAATTAATCATGCCGAACATATTGAATATTTGATGGATTCAGGATGCAATTTTGTGCTGAATGAAACGCAGAGTCATCTGGATGAAATTCTTTTTATTTCAAAATTCTGCAGTAAAAATTCCATTCCATTTATAATGAGTTTGTACTTTACACCGGAACTCATGTTGCTAAGCGGTGAAAATCTTTTTGATGTTATTCCTCGGATTGAAGAATTTGTTCCACTCGCCATTGGGTTGAACTGCATCTCTCCGGGAACGTTCCAAAGAATTTTTCACAGAATAAATGCGGACACATCATGGGGTTTCTACTTGAATTGCGGAAGCCGCGATTTTGAGAGTGATACAATTGAATGCGGAATTTCACCGGAGAACTATTCAAGTGCAGCAAAACCCTATTTAAGGAAGAATCCCGCTTTCATTGGTTCCTGTTGTGGTTCTTCGCCAAAGCATACAAAAGAATTAAAAAAGCTTTTAGATGAAAAAAATAATAATTAACTCTCCAGCAAAAATTAATTTCGGACTAAATATTGTTTCGAAGCGTAATGATGGATTTCACAATATCGAAACTATTTTCTATCCAATTGAGCTGCACGATATTTTAACTTTTGAAAGAGCGGAGAGATTCTCCTTCAGTTGTAATAATGAACTTATTCTTAACGATAATAACAATTTAGTTTTAAAAGCCATACGGCTGCTTGAGCAACATTCAAAAATGGTATTCAATGCAGCAATTACTTTAGAAAAAAATATTCCGATTGGCGCGGGACTTGGAGGCGGAAGTAGTAATGCGGCGAACACTTTGCTGGCTGTGAATGAGTTATTCGATCTTCAACTTAAAGAAGGTCTATTGAAAGAATTTGCATTTCAACTTGGTTCTGACGTTCCGTTTTTCCTTCACCCGGTTTCTTCTTTTGCATCTTCGCGCGGGGAGATGCTCTGGCCCATCAGTTTTAGAATTGCAAAGCCAATTCTCTTAGTCAATCCAGGGATTCACATTTCAACTAAATGGGCTTATGAAAACATTCTTCCTAAAGTGCCGGATTTTTCTCTTTCCTCACTTGACAAAAATTCAGTAGAACACCTGACCAGCTTACAGAATAGTGTTGTAAATGATTTTGAGAAAGTGACGTTTGCAGCACATCCTGAACTAAATAAAATAAAAACCAAAATGTTCGAGCTACATGCAGAATTTGCATTGATGAGTGGAAGCGGTTCTACTTTGTTCGGCATTTTCCCGGATAAAGTATCAGCCCGTTTAGCTAAAAAATATTTTTCAAAAACTTACTTCACCTACTTACAATGAAAACACATTTTACTTATATCTTCTTCAGCGCTATTCTATTTCTCTCAATAAATTGTTCTACAAGTTCCTTTTATATCCATTCAAGAACGGAATGGAATGCGGCAAATCCAAAGGCATTCAAATCACAGCTTCCGGTGAGAATTACAATTCATCACGAAGGGGAGATTTTCAATTCGGAAAAACAATCGAGCCAGCAACACATTAAAAATATTCAGACTTGGGGAATGAGCGAAGCCCGCAATTGGAGTGACATACCTTATCATTTCTTAATTGATTTCGACGGAAATATTTTTGAAGGAAGAAATGTTTTTACAGCGGGAGAAACCGCTACCGAATATGATCCTGCAGGACATTTGCTTATCACCTGCTTAGGTAACTTTGAAGAACAAAAGGTTACAGACAAACAATTAGAGGCTTTAATCAATCTGACCGCTTACTGCTGTAAGAAATATCAAATTGATCCCTCGACAATAAAAGCACATCGTGATTTTGCAAAAACTCTCTGTCCCGGGGCAGATTTATACCGCTACATAGAAAGCGGTTATCTTCAATTTGAAGTTGAAAAAAAAATTAAATAACCGCTGCTTCTTCAAATTCAACATAACCTTTGTCTGCATTAATCTTAGTTCTAATACCGAAAGGGATTGTGAAATTTGCTTCCCGGTGTCCATGCGGGAAATTTTTAATAACCGGGCAACGTAAATCACCTAAATGTTTTTGAAGAACTTCTTGCAGAGGTAAAGTTTTTTTGTCCGCATCTTTTTCTTCGCAATCTGTAAATTCACCTAAAACTAACCCTGCTATCTTTTTCAATAAACCGGAAATAGAAAGTTGATTCAACATTCTATCAATTTTATATGGAGCTTCATCAACATCTTCAAGAAAAAGAATTTTGTTTTTCATTTTTGGTAAAAAGACGGTATCCAACAACGCAAGAACCAGCGAAAGGTTCCCGCCGGTTATTTCTCCCTCAGCTTTTCCTTTTGTAATTTGTTGAAGTTGTTCATTCCCCGGAAGAATAACTTTACCGGTTTTTTTCACCGAAGTTACTGTCCGCCAAAAATTTTCTTCTGTGTATTGATTAATCTCGCCATGAAAATCAACCGCTACCATCGGACCGCCAAATGTTACAAGATTTGCTTTTCGGAGAAACGCAAGCTGCAAAGCCGTGATATCTGAATAGCCTACAAATATTTTTGGGTTTTTCTTTATTAACCGGTAATCAATTTTGTCCAGCAGCCTTGGTGAACCATATCCGCCACGAACACAAATAATCGCTTTAACATTTTTATTCGCAAACATAGCGTGTAAATCTTCAATGCGCTCTTCGTCAGAACCCGCAAGATACCCGTAGTATTTTCCAACATTTTTCCCAACTTCAACCGAGTAGCCGAGATTTTCAAAATAGGCAGCACCTTTGTTAATACGGCTCAAATCATCAGGGGAAGATGCCGGAGAAACTATTCCAATGGTATCTCCTTTCAAAAGTTTTTTTGGTTTTTGTAAGTGCATACGGACAACCTCTGTTATAAATTTTTTAGCGCTTCATCTTCTGTCGAATAGATAGAAAATAATTTATGGAATCCGGAGATTGAAAATACCTCCTGGATTTGCTCACTCATTGAGGAGAGAGCAAGCGCACCGCTTTTTTGTTGCAATAGTTTCGCCAAAACTATAAGCACACGTAAACCCGCACTACTTATAAATGATAGCTCAGAAAAATCTATTAAAACTTTTTTCGCGCCACCCTCAACTAATGCTGTGGTCTTTTCTTGAAAACTTGTGGCATGGTTGAAATCAAGATTTCCCTTTGGAGAAATGATAAAAACATCGCTTACTGTACGTTGAGACATTTCCATTGTGAACCTCTTTTGTTATGTTGTTTTTTTTGATATTGTTAAAATATTTTTCTCGTTACTTCTTTTATACTCAAAAGTATCCATCATGGTTTTAACTAAATAAATTCCGATACCTCCGGGTATTCTTTCATCTAAGGGGATATCCTTCGGTTCAGGAGCCGTTAACGGATTAAATTCTATTCCATCATCAAGAAACTCTATGCACACTCTCTCAGCATCGTAGGTTATTTTTATATGAATGTCATGCAAATTTTTATCTAAAAAAGAATAATTTATTGCATTCACTAAGATTTCTTCCATCGCTAAACGAAGTTTGTAAATTGTAGATAACGCAATGCTCTGCTCATTACAAAAATTGATAAATTCATAAATTGCACGAGAGACTTCCTCATGTGAATTTTTGATAACCATTTCATAACCTCTACATGCTCGTTCAATCATCAACTAATCATTCTCCATCGGTTTGATCCATTTGAGAACAAAAGAAGTTATATCATCAGACTGAGGAGCACTCACCACAAATCGCTTAACTTCTTTAACCGAATTTATGACGAGCTCTTTCGCGGAACTTAATTTCTGCGTTTGTAAAAATTCTTCAAGCCTTTTGTCCGAATAAAGTTCATCCGAAATATTCTGTGCTTCAGTAATGCCGTCGGTATAGAGAAAGAGTGTATCATTATCAGCTAATACAACTTTTGCTAATTGATATTCGTACTTATCAACTATACCCACAGCGATATCACCGGTCTTCTCAATCTTCTTAACGCCGCCGTTTAACGGAATGATATATGGCAAATTATGACCTGCGTTCACAAAATCAAGTTCGCCGGTTCTAAGATTTATTCTTCCGAAAAAGATTGTAACGAACATTGAAGAATCGTTTTCCCGGCAAAGATCGTTATTCACTTTGGAAATAATTTCATCTAACGGAAGATCAATTGTGGTTGAAGCTTTAATAAGGGTTTTGGTTACTGCCATGAATAGCGAAGCAGGTACACCTTTACCCGAAACATCTCCAATTGAGAAATAAAGGAAAGAATTCTCCAGCAGGAAAAAGTCATAAAAATCTCCGCCAACTTCTTTAGCAGGTTCGATAACAGCATAAATATCAAATTCGGAACGATCGGGAAAAGGCGGAAATATTTTTGGAAGAATGCCCATTTGAATTTCGTGAGCAATTTTTAATTCACTCTCCATCTTTTGTTTCGCCGCTGTCGTCTCCATTAAATTATCAATATACTGCCGCAATGAAATTTTCATAAAATTAAATGAAGCAGCCAAATGACTAACTTCATCTTTTGAATGCATTTCCGGAATTACAACCTCGAAGTTGCCGGCAGCAATTTGGTCAGTTGCTGCGGCAAGTTTAGTAAGAGGCCGGGTAATACGGTTTGCGAGAAAAGTAATAGCAATAATTAAAAGGATTGCGCCCATCAAATTGTAGATTAGAATATATCTCGTCAAGGAGTTCAGATCCGCCATCAATTCGTCTTCCGGAATCATCACCCCGAGCGACCAATCATTAGTAACAAGAGGGCGGTAATAAAGATAGATATTCTTTTTCTCAAGAAACTCTTTAAGTAAAACAAAATCGGATTTGCCATGAAGCGCAGCCTGCCCTAATTTTCTAAGCGCTGAATCATCGTATTTTTCAGCTACACTGAAAATTGTTTCATTCATAATGAAATCTTTTGTTGGATGCGTTACAAAAGTTCCATCGTGGGAGATTAAAAAAGCATACCCATTTTTATATAACTTCACTTTTTTCACAATTTGTTTGAGCCAATGCAGGTCAATCTCAGCGCTTACTACACCGATACAAATGCTGTCTCCATTATTTCTTAAATAAAATGGGACTGAAAAAGTTGCAAGGATTTTTGAATCATCATCAACGTTATAGTATGGCTCACTCCACATTGATTTTTTGAGTTCTTTTGGGATTAAATACCAATCCTTGATTTTGTAATTATTTTCCGGAGATTTCAGGTAGACGGTTTTTAACTTCCCTTTGTTCTTATACACATAGGGAGCAAACTCACCTTTCACTCCCGGGAATTTGTCAGGTTCAAATGCAATGGTAACACCGGTAATTTCATCGGTGGATGCCGTGAAAGTGGTTAACAGATTGAGAATTTCTTTTTCAGTTAATGCGGAATTTTCCAGTTGATAGGCTATCGTTTTAGGAACTTGCTCTACTTTACTTAAAATTATTTCAATTTTGTTAACCGTGGCATCAGAAAGGTGTTCAACATTTGAACTAACATTTTTCAGTAATATTTCCCTGGAGCGTAAAAAATTGTTCCCAAAAATAAAGAGAAAGATAATACCGATAACCGTTAGAATTGAAAAGACTAATTTGACGGCTAAAGAATTTCTAAGGTGAGTCATAGAGTGACCTGTAAAAATCTTTAAATGAAATACTCTGTTTGATATTACTGCTTTCCTTAAGTATCTTTACAACGTTATCGTAATCATTTTCTCTTAGCTCACCGATTTTTTGCCCGCCTGAAGGTTGAAACAAAATTTTCATCTGTCTCAGCATCCAGAGTTGATGCATCTCATTGGCTGCGTATTTCGCTTTTGTTAAATATTTTTTTACGAGTTTAAGGGTTTCCTCTTCGTGGTTGAAAGCATATTCCCAACCTTCTAATGATGCGGT
The DNA here is from genome assembly GCA_001871325.1 of Ignavibacteria bacterium CG1_02_37_35. Classification (GTDB taxonomy): domain Bacteria; phylum Bacteroidota; class Ignavibacteria; order Ignavibacteriales; family Ignavibacteriaceae; genus UBA1563. The sequence continues at coordinate 5,939 of MNVA01000232.1, read as the reverse complement.
CACAAAATCTTGACACGCCTGTTTATTTTTATTGTAAAAATCTTCGAGCACGTATATCCCGTCTTCTGGAAAATTTAGATCATAATCTTGAAAATTGAAAATTGTCAAATCACCTTTATCATATCCGCAGTTTATTAACAAATGATATTCGTTGTACAACATTACCGAAGTAACATCAACAACATCACGGATGAAAATGTCTTGTGTTTCGGAAAGTGGATAAGGTATTACATCTATACCGTTTTTCTTAAACAGTGCGTCGGGTTGTATTTTGAAATCTTTTTGCCACATGGCAACTTTCTTTCCATTCAAATCATTAATGGTGTTTATCCCTCTTCCCTTTTTTGCGACCAACATCAAGGCTGATTTTTGAATGAGTTGAGCTATGTTAATCAGCTTTACGTTTTTATCTCTAACTTGAAGTGCAGAGGAAAGCCAGGCGGCACATATTTCAGTTTTTTTTTCCGCCAGCCAATCCAGCGATGATCGGTTCGGTCCACCGGTTAACAACTCAACATTTAGTCCGTACTTCTTGTAGATACCTTTTTCATAGGCAATGATGAAGCCGGCAAATTGAGCTTGCGGAATCCAATGTGGGAGAAATCTAAGGGAAGTCTCTTTTTTCTGCTGAGAAAAAAGTGTCAGCGTAAAAATAGAAAGTGAAAGGATGATTAAGGTTTTTTTCATTTACGTGAAAATTATGTTTTTGTTTTCACCAAAATAAGAAAATTTTTCAACGAAGCGCAACTATAATTTCACCGGATTCCCTTCAAACGTGAAAGAAGGAACAGGACTGCTAATAACTTAAATAAAGTACTTCTAATCCGGACAAACCTCGCAATAAGTAGGACACACCGGACATCATAAAAACAAACACCAAATAACTTTGGAGGAATGATTGAAGTTGGCATGATGGAATAATTGAATGAAAAAATCATCGGAAACCATGATATTATTTAGTATTCCGCTTTCGCGGAATTTGTTCTTGCAGCATAATCCATTTATGGTTGTGCGGAATTAGAAATTATTTATTGAACAAATAATTTAGAAGCATGAATGAAGTGAAATACAAATAGTCTTCACTTTGTTATCCAATTATCGTTAACATGTTAGCAATAGTGATCCTCAAGGTGTCTATGGAATGATGAGAGTAAATGTCGTTCCTTCGTTCATCTTGCTATCTACCAGAATCGAAATTTTTTGAAGCTCAGCTAATTTCTTAACAATTGACAGCCCAAGACCAATCCCACCGGGAGACGAATTTCTTGACTCTTCCACCCTAAAAAAACGATTAAATATATTTTTGAGCTGTCCTTCCTCTAGACCCAAACCGGTATCTTTTATTTGAAGTCTGATATTCTTATCCACTCTTTTAACTGATAAATAGATTCTGCCTCCGGAGTTTGAATATTTAATTGCGTTTGAAAGTAGATTTTCAAGCATTATAGTTAACATCGCAGGCTCAGCTTTTACTGAAATACCTTCCTCGATCACTTTTTCTAAAGTAAGATTCTTTGCTTTCAATAAGTCAGTATAGCGTGCTTCCAAATTATCAAATAATTCTTTACTATTTACCGGCTGCATAAAAACTTTAACAGATGAATTTTCGTGTCTCGATAGAAACAAAAATTGGTCAATTAAATCGGACATTCTTTTTGTTTCTTTGATCACGTCGGACACTTTTGCTATATATTGTTCCTGTGGTCTCGGCTTTCTTATCAGCACTTCGAGCGTTCCCTGGATTACGGAAAGCGGCGTTCGTAATTCATGTGATGCGTCCGCGGTAAATTGTTTTTCACGAAGCAAGGCTTCTTCCAGCCGAGAAAGTAGTTCGTTTATTTTTTTACACAACAGATAGATTTCATCGTTATGTTTCGGGAGAGGAATTCTTTCCGATAAATTTTCTTTTGTGATTTTTTCTGCAATCGTAATTACTTTGTTAATCGGTTCAATTGTTTTGCCGGCTATTGATCGTGAGATGATGAACAGCGCAATTAAGAAAATCGGATAGGAAACGACGAGAACCATTAAAAGGTTTTGCAAAACCAACGTTGCTTCTTTTAGCGGAATTGCAAGGAGAATTGTTCCAATATATTTTTTATCATGGGTTATTATCCGTGTTTGGTATTGCCTAATCGGTTTACCATTAAGATTCGATGAAAAGAATATTTCAATTTTTGTAGTATCTAAATAAACCAAAGATTCTTGAAGTAAATTTGAAGTTTTTTGAATAATGGATCCGCTCGTATCCATTACTTGAACGAAGATAGGGTTGACTTCTACGTTGCCATGCCCACCGGCTGCCCACGAAAATGGATGTTTGAAAATAAATTTTCCATCAACTACGTTATAATCAGCGAGGAACTCTAAAGATTCTTCCTTTAATTCGTCATCTATCTTTTCGTAAACAAAGCCGTCAATAACTAAATAGATTGTAAAGAAGAGTATCAAGATTAAGATTGCAGTTGCAAGGGAATTGAAAGCTGCAATCCGGTTTCGTAAAGTAAAGTTCACTCACGTTCCCTGATAATATAACCAATGCCTCTAATGGTCTGGATCATATTTCCACTCTTTTTTGTTTCGAGTTTTTTTCTAAGAAAATTAATATAAACATCGAGTGAAGAGCTATCTGTTTCAAAATTGATTTCCCAAACCTCTTTGATGATCTCATTTCTTGTACAGACTTTCCCTTTATTCTTTAAAAGAAAGTAGAGGAGCGAAAATTCTTTTTTTGTTAGATTAATTTCCGTTCCACCCCTGAAAACTTGATGCGTTGTAGTCTCAAGCGTTAGATCATCAAATGAGAGAGTTGTTAATTCTTCATGATCTTCGCGTAATTGCACTTTTATGCGTGCAAGAAGTTCTTCAAACTGAAAGGGCTTTTTAATATAATCATTTGCACCGGCTTCCAATCCCATCACCGTGTCATGCAGTGCATCCCTTGCAGTAAGAAAAATAACCGGAACTTTTTTATTCAATTTGCGAATTTGTTTGGTGATATCAATCCCTGAAATACCTGGAAGCATCCAATCAATGAGCATGAGATCATAAATCCTTGTAGTTGCAAGTTCAACACCTCTTTTCCCATCCAAAGCAACATCAACAGAATAATTCTCATCTTCAAGCCCATCTCGAAGAAAATTGGCAATACCGATCTCATCTTCAACAATCAAAATTTTCATCTTTTAATAACCAATTCATAAGGAGTTCATAAAACGGAATTTATCCGCCATCTTGAGTGGTCTAAAAACGTTTGGTCAAATCTATGAAAAAACTTCCCTGGGTATTCTTCTTCTCAAAAATTCCTTCATAGCTTAATGACGCATACATGTTATAAGGGACGCGTATTGACATATCTACTCCGGCAATAAGTTGATGCATCGCAAGCGGATTATTGATAAACCGGTATTTAATGTCACGGATTTCTCCGCTCAAATAAATATCGTCATTCCAAAGAGATTTACTCATACGAAAAGCGATTTGTGCTCCTTCAGAATAGCTCGAAATCAACTTTAACAGAGAAAGGCTACCATCAACTTTTACATAGGGAATTTGATAATAAGAAATCGTACCCCCGAAATTTCTGGATGGTTTTGTATCCCGCTTTTGAAATCGGTATCCGGCATGAAGAGTAACTGAAAGTTGCGAACTAGGTTTTACATAAATGCTTGCTGAATATCCTTGACGCATCTCATTTTCTATTAGATATTCCAGCAGGGTCTTATACGTCTCGTAGTAAATCACATTTTTCCTTGCATCGTAATTTAGCGAGGCAGAAATTAATTGAACCGGCGAATACCGGATTGAGAAAAAGATACTTGTGAGACTTACCGAATTTTTATTTGCCCCGTTCACTTTCTTAAACATATCAACTTCGGAAGAAGCGAAGAAATAAGTTTTGGGAAAAATATCATTCGTGTGCTGCAAATAAAAATAGCGCCTATCGGTTTTAAAATTGTTTGTCTGGTTGAAAACCGCAGCTGTGTTTTCCATCGTAGAAGATCTGAGTGAGTCAACTCTCCCGACATACCCCCCAATTTGAAATAATTTTGCATTGTATCCGTAGTCAGTAAAATTTGGACGAGAACCTAAAATGGCGCCGGTATAATATTTGGTGAAATTATATTCATACTGAACCCCGTCAATTGTTCCAACATTTGAAATATGGGAATTTAAATGTCTGCCGAACCAAAGCAGCGATTGCGGTGAAAGTTCATAGGAAACTCCTAAGTCATAAACTTTCAAACTCTGCCCGACATTTTTTTTCACTTTTTGCCAGTCTTTCACGTTGTACGCAAAGTTGATATAGGAAGAGAAGGAGAATTTTGAATCAGCTATTTTATCTACCGAAAAAGAAAGCGAATATCTCCACCGCTGCATATCACCACGACTACTAACATTATCAAATTGCGAAACAGACTGCATTGAAAATCTGCCGAAATAATTTTTTGATTTTGAATCTTTTCGTACAGCTTTACTCCCTGCTGGAGAGGACAAAGAATCTAATGTTTCTCCTCCCGGAAGTTTTACTTCTTTTTTTTCTGCGACACTCACAAAACAAAAAACTGGCTCATTCTCCTTCAAAGAAACGTCATTAATTCTTTCACCGGCAACAGATTTGCTTGAAAGAAATTTCACTTGAATTGCGGGAACCAGCACATTTGACCTTAAAATGAAGAGCGTATCATTTTCGTTAAGGTTTTCGGTAGTCACAAATTTTACATAAACATTCTGAGGTGTTTGGTAAGTAACGGTTCCTTCTCTTTTTTCAATTTGTATTTGCGAAAAAGTTTCTACCGCAAAAATTATTATGAAATAAATAAAATATTTTAGTGTCTCGATCCTCATTAATTCTCTATGCTTTTGTTGAAGCCTTTGATTTGTCCGGGATCCCTTCCCTGAGGATGGCATCTATAACACTCGGAGCTTACATAAGAATAATTGTTCACACCATTATGGTCTTTATCCACTTCAGCTTTGTTGTTATGCTCATGGCAATTGATACAGCTAAATACTTTGTAATTTGAAGCGGAAGTATGGCATTCAGAACACAAATTCCACTTTCCTCTATGTTTTCCGGAATAAATCGGAAAATATTTTCCATCATGATCAAATGTTGCACCTGCCCATGTTGTGGTTGTATGACAGTCCTGGCAAGCCGTATGAAAACCCGATGTGCTGTGTTTTGGATTGGTCGTGTTATCATATTTCGTTTTATGGCAGCTATAACAATCTGTCGGTGTATTAGTGTAACCGCCTGCATGGCATTTCGTACAATCCACGCTTGTATGCGCGCCGGTTAAAGGAAATTTAGTTTGTGAATGATTAAATGTTGACGGCGTCCATGCTGTAGCTGAATGACATGTAGTACAATCCGTAGAAAAATTAGATAAAACGTGATTTGGGTCTAGGACTCCATCATAATCTGATTTGTGACAAGAAAAACATTGCGTATCGGTTCCTGTCGTTTTTCCCTTATGACAATCTGAACATGCGGCTTTCGAATGTCCACCGGTAAGCGGGAAATTTGTAACCGCATGGTCGAAGAACGACGGTATCCATGCCGTCGTTGTATGGCATGTTTTACAATCTGTGCTTAAACCTAAAGTCTGATGATTTGGATTTACAGAATTTACGAAACTTTGTTGATGGCAATCATTACAAATTTGTGAAGTACCCGTTGTTTTTCCCTTGTGGCAATCCGAACAGATTGCTTTCGTATGTCCGCCAACAAGCTGGAAGTTTGTTGTTGTGTGAGAAAAGGTTGATGGTACCCATCCATCCGCCGTATGGCATGTTTTGCAATCTGTACTCAATCCCGTTGTCTGATGATTTGGATTTACAGAGTTAGCAAAATTAGTCTGATGACAATCATTGCAAACTTGTGACGTGCCGGTAGTTTGATCCTTATGACAATCTGAACAAAGCGCCGTCGCATG
>MNVA01000211.1 GCA_001871325.1 Ignavibacteria bacterium CG1_02_37_35 | reverse complement strand
CAATGTTCAACGCGGGTATCAGGCCAATTTGCAATGTTAACAATGAGGTTCACTTTATCCTTTGCATACATTCTGAATAATTCCGGGAAACGCAGATCGTAACAGATCGAAAGTCCGATTTTCCAATCGTGCATTTTTGTTGTTTCCGGTGAATCTCCGGCGGAGTAGAATTTATTTTCTCCCCCTAAAGTAAAGGGATGAATTTTATTGTACTCTTTTACGGTCTCCCCAAAGTAATCGATATGCACCAGCGAATTGTAAAATTTCTTGTTCTCTTCTTGAATAAATCCGCCGATAATATCTGTTTGATAAACTAAAGCGAATTTTCTAAAGAAGGAAACAGTATCACCGTCAATAGCTTCGCATAGTTTCGCGGCATCCATGGAAAAGCCGGTCAGCGTCATCTCCGGAAAAATCAAAAGATCGGAATCGGTGTATTGTTCTTTTAAAATTCTGAACAATTTTTTCTGATTCTCCTCTTTGTTTTCCCAGATTGGATTGTATTGCACAAAAGATATTTTCATTATTTTATCTCCCGGAATTTTATTAGCTAAATTAATAAATATATGGTGATGAATAAACTCAATTAGGAAGAAACTAAAAACAAAATTCAAAACTCAAATATCAAAAATCAATTTTCAAATGGAAGAAAATGAGTTAAAGAAGAAGATATTGAAAACTTTTTTTGATCGGCTCGCTCCGGCGAATTGCCGGTTGTATTTTGGGATTTATCATTTATGAACAAAACAAACGCTGTTAGATTATTAGAAGCCACCGGAATTGTTTTCTCAACGCACCAATATGAAGTTGACGAAAACGATCTTACCGGTTTAACGGTCGCGAAGAAAATTAATGCCGAAGCCGATGCGGTTTTTAAAACATTGGTGGCAAGAAATGAAGCAAATGAACTTTTCGTTTTTTGCATTCCCGTTACTACAGAACTTAATTTGAAAAAAGCCGCCAAAGCTTCCGGCAGTAAATCAATCGCGCTTATTCATGTAAAAGAATTGCTGCCGCTAACCGGGTACATTCGCGGAGGATGTTCTCCAATTGGAATGAAGAAAAAATTCCCGACCTTTTTAGACGAAACCGCCCAACTCTTCGAAATAATTTTTGTAAGCGCCGGAATTCGGGGAATGCAAATCTCTCTTTCTCCGTTTGATCTGCAAAAAATAACAGAATCGGCGTTTTCTGACCTAATTTGATTAAAAATCAGAATAAATTGACCGATGACAATTGACCAATGACCCGAAATCCAGGCTTAGGCTTCACAATTTATTTAGAATTTTGCTTTTATTTCGGTGGAAAAATTGATATTTTTGCACTAAACATTAGGAGAAGTTAAAATGGCTAAAACTCAGAGCTTTGGTGATAAAGCTAAAGGCAAGAAAAAAGACCCAACGGTGAATGTTAAAGTTATTAAATCTGTTAAGACTGAAAAGGGAACATTCAAATTCCATGAAAAATTTGTTAGACTTGACGACATTAGCAAGATAAATACAATTAAGTAAGTTCACGACCAACACTTTTTTAGTAATGAGGCTGCTACAGCCTCATTTTACTTTTAAATCGATTATTAAGTTGCTTCATTGCTTATGACAAAGCGGAATAAATTTGCAAACGATAATTAAAATTTATATGAAACCGCAAATAGAGAGGGTTATTTGTAATTTTGAATTTCACACCTTAAAAGCGCTGCCGCCCCAAAATTAAAATTTCTAAAATAAACCTTGACATTTGTTTTTTGATAACCTAAGTTTGAAACAAACAATTGAACAGACAGTGGGCTGATAAATTGTGCCCCACTAATTTTCTCCTGAACAAAAATTTTAATTACTCAATATTTTATGACTAAAAATTAGAGTTGATAATTTATGTTATGCATTAGATTATTTTTTACCCTCGGCTTTTACCCCTTTAAAAAATCCTCGATAGAATATGAGCTTCTCAAGACAACAACAAAAGCTTTTTTTACTTTTCAAAAAAGATACTTAAGCATTAACCTAATTATTAATTATCCTTTTCCCCCAGAAGTCAATGAATAGAATTAAATGCTTTGTCTGTATGATGAGAGATAGGGCAAGTGTGATACTAAAAGTTAATTGATGGACGGCGATAAACCTTAATAAAGGAGAACTTGTTATGAAAATAATAATATTTGCTTTGATGTTCATTCTTGTAAATACTAATTGGTTGAAATCGCAAACGATTATCAATCTGGTAATTGAAGAAACACACATTTTGAATAATATACCATCGCCGAAAGGGATAACCTGGGATGGGAGTAATTTTTGGGTTATAGATAATTATACATATAGCTTGAACAAGCTTTCATCAAACTTTGAAAGTATTGATACCACTTTATATTTGGGAGCTAAAGATTATGGTGATTTAACATTCGACGGACAAAATTTTGCGATTGTTGACAACTCAAATCACCAGGTAATCAAAATAAATAAAAATAACCCACTCGAAATCAATATTTTTGATCTTCCCATTGATCGCCTAATAACAGGCATTACTTGGGAAGAACCAAATTTTTATATATCCTTTGAAGCAGGATGGTCGAGTCAAATTGCTAAGCTGGAACCAGAAATGGATTCTGTTTCATTTGTTGCATTTACAATGGGAACTGTTACAGGATTAGCTTCAGATAATAACTCTTTCTTTTATTGTTCTCAGAAATCAGATCCAAAGAAAGGTTTAATCGTAACTGTAAAACCAGATCACATTGAAACAATAATGTATTCTCCGCCGGAGGAAATCAAGTTTCCTACAGGAATAGAATTTGTTTCCGATTCTTTTTGGCTGTTGGATTTTGAGAACAAGGTTCTTTATAAGTTAAAAGAAGATACTACTACAAGCAGTAAAGAAGATGTTCTAAAAACCACTGGGTATATCCTTTTTCAAAATTATCCTAATCCATTTAATCCTTTAACAATAATACGTTATAAAATTAAAAATGCAGGAAATGTCACTTTAAAAATTTTTGATTTATTAAGTAGAGAAATAGCTATACTGGTGGATGAATACCAAAATGCAGGGGATTACAAAATAGGGCTCAACATTGATCAATTAGGATTAACAAGCGGTATATATTTTTATACATTAAATGCCGGTGATTATTCTGAAGTGAAAAAAATGCTCTTACTCAAATAATTATTTACAAGAGGAACCACAAATGAAAATTAAAAGAAACATTTTACTGATTTTTTTATTAGTTGTATTTCCCTTTATTAAGCAAAACTATTTCTCACAAGTAAAGTTAATTTATAATGTTGTAGAAGAATTGCGATTCCCGGGTAAAGAAATAGGGGGATTGTGGATATTAAAAGACACATTGATTTTGTATGATAAAATTGAAAATAAAATTTATAAAATCAATCTATTAACCAAAAGAACTGTGGATTCTTTGAAATTGACTAATGACAATATTATTGATATTTCCATCGACCCATTATCGGAAGAAGCAATAGCTATCGATAATAATTCTAATTTATTGTTGGGTAATTACGGTAAAACCGGTAATTACTTTTCTATTAAAAAAAATTTTAATGAATTCAATTCAAACGAATACTTAACGGGTAAGGTTAAGAAGATTTGTGTTACTAAAGAACTTTACCTTGTTAGTACAGCGTGTGGTTGGTCAAGTGGTATATATGCAATCACAAAAAGTCTGGATAGCATTAAATTCTTTTCTAATACAAAAGGCATGCCGCCCGCGGCTTTAGTTTTTGATGATAAAAACATCTGGAGTTTAGCTAAAAAGAGTCCAAGGGGTGGCGGCGTTCTTTGCAGATATAATTCAATAGGTGTTATTGATGCGTATGTCGAAACATACATTGAAAATCCGTCATATATTTGCTACGATGGTCAATATTTCTGGATTGCGGATAATATTGCCAGTAAAATTATAAAAGTTAATGTATTAGGAAAGGAGAAATAAAATGTACTGTAATTTTTTTATAAATCGTTCGTTTTTAGGAATCCTTCTGATTTCAATATTAATGACGACCACAACTATTCCTAAGAATTATGCCATACTCTTTAGCGCAGGGCAAACGGTTTCAGACGATCACGAGTATGATTCAGAATATTGGTATGATCTGTTTACAACCTATAAACAATTATATGAAAACGGTTTTGATCATAATTCAATTTATGCTCTCTATGGTGACGGTACTGATTTCACTACAAGTGTAAGTATATTTCAAGTTCCAGCGGGTTGGGGCATTTCTAATATTACGGATTATCCGAATACTGCATCCAATCTTCAAGCAGTATTTTCTAATTTAGCTGGCATTATGACAAGCAATGATAATTTGTATGTTTGGTGGTTGGGTCACGGAGATATTGACGTCAACTGTCCGAATGTAAAATTTAGGATTGAAAACAGAGGCACTTATGTTTACGATCATCAATTGGCTGAATATATAAATCAAATCACAAATTATAATAAGCGGGACATTTCTATGGTTACATGCCACAGCGGTGGGATAATAGATGATTTAAGTAATAATTCTACAATAATACATGCTTCTGTTTCCTGTGAAGCTACTTCATTTGGGATGGAGATTGAAGAATATCCTCATGCTCCTCTTTCTTTTTATCTCGCTTCTGCATTAAATTGGGAAACCCCTTCCGGAACCCCTGTTAATGCTGACTTTAAAAATGATGGACTGGTTGATATGGAAGAAGCATTTGTTTATGCAGATGGGCATGATACTGTAAATGAACCTGTTGGTTCTGACCCTGGGTTTCTTGATGATAACTATTTTACGTTTTGTGCAGGTGAAATTGTTAGAAATGTAAATATTTATGACGATTTTGTTTTTACAGGAAATGTCACTATTAATAGCGGAAAAACACTCGCAATTGCTACAGGGAAAAATATAAAATTTGAGAATAGTAGTAGTCTAATAGTTAACGGCTCATTAAACGCAACCGGTACCGGCACAAATAAAGTTACGTTTGATTTTATTTCTCCCAATTCCACAACACAAAACGGTATTAAAGTATATACAGGGGCGACATTAAATGTTTCCAATACAATTATAAAACGTGCTTGGTATGGTATTTATTGCAACAACACGTATTCGTCCCCAATAAACAATTGGGAAATTATGAGTTGTAACACCGGGATATACTTCTCGAGTACCAACGTTGGAATTTCTAATAATTATATTCATAATAATTGGATGGGTATTGCTCTCTATAATTCATCACCGACTCTTACGTTAAATAAATTAACCGGTAACTCTAACTATGCTGTTTCCAGTTCAGGCAGTACTTCAATACCTAAATTTGGTGTAAACTGGTCTCAGGGTAAAAATAAAATTACAGGCAACTCTGTTGGTGTTTGTGCTTTTAGCAATTCCTTACCGATGTTGGGAAATAATTCACCGTTAGACGGCGGTTATAATACTTTAGACGATAATACAAACTACAATATTTATGCTATTACCAACGGGTTAATATTTGCAGTAAATAATTATTGGGGTTATCCAACACCACGTAAAACATGGATTAGTAATGGCGTTATCATAACTTCCCCTTATTTGTCCTATGACCCAACTGGGCTTAGTAAAGCAGTCCCTACTGCTGAGGATGCTGTGCTTGCATTGCTTACAAAAGCAATGAACTTAATAGAACAGAAAAACTTTGCCGCAGCCAGAGAGATTTGTTTAGACATAGTAAACAATTATTCTGACTCTTATGCTGCATTTAACGCACTAAGTTTATTAACACAGACCTTTGATTTAAATGAAAAAGAAACAACGAAGTTAAATTATAAAACGCTTTTTAATAAGGACAAGAAAAAATTAAATGCCGTTGCGGGTTTGATATTAGCCGAACTTGATAAAGAAAACAAACTGAAAGCTATTGAGGAAGTAATAAGTAAGTTTAAAGATGACACAATTTTAGAGGACGCATTGTTCGCAAAGTTTCTCTATTATTACAATGATATTCAAGATAAGGTAAATGCGCGGTTAGTATCGGTTGAATTGGATAAGTTGTTTCCAAATTCGGTTAGTAGCATTGATGCCCACCATCATCTTGGTGATAAAGACTATTTACAAAAATCATATTCATTCTCAAAATCAGAACAGGAACAAACACAAAATATTGTTTCCTCTCCTATACCGGAAGAATATAGCTTGTTTTCCAACTATCCCAATCCTTTTAATCCGGCAACTGTAATAAGATATGCTTTGCCCTTTGCAAGTAATGTAAACATAACTGTCTATAATACACTTGGACAAATCGTAAAAGAATACTATGAAGGAACAAAAGAAGCCGGATATTACAGTGTGAATTTTAATGGAGAGAATCTTTCTTCCGGCGTTTATTTGTACAGCATAAATGCTGTTTCCGTTGATGGGAAACAAAACTTTAGCGCTGTGAAAAAGATGTTGTTGATTAAATAATTTACCTGCCAACACTTTTTTAGTAATGAGGCTGCTACAGCCTCATTACTTTTTTAAACACTCATTCTATAATGCAATCGGTAGGGCAAACGTCCATGCAGTTTTTGCAGTTATCACATAATTCTTGCACAACATACGGATGGTCATCAGACAACGCCGGATTTGATTTCCCGTCTAATTCATATTCTGTTCCCGGATAATAGATTGCATTATTCGGACATTCATCAATGCAAGCGTTACAACTAATACAATCGTCGGTAATTACCATTTTCTTTTTTCTCCATTTTTTTAAGAATCTGCTATGATTAACAAAAATAGTGCCGCAAGGAATTTCCAGATGGGGTTCATTTTTTTTATAAAATTGAAAAAAGACAAACTTCCGTTATCTATTTAGAGAAACTTGCCGCAACATTGAGAAATTGGCAATTATTTTCCTAAGGCATAGAAAATCTTTTTTCTTTTTCAAGTTGATAAATAACTATTTTTCTCCTTTCTTTCATCTCCGGAAAATTTTCTCTTTCATTTATAGTACAAGGATCATTTATGCACATTCCTGAAATTATCGCTAAAGAACTAAATATCTCCTCCCGCCAGGTTGAAACCGTTATTGAAATGTTAAAAGAAGGAGCGACAATTCCTTTTATCGCCCGGTACAGAAAAGAAAAAACCGGCGGACTCGATGAAGATTTTCTCCGCCAGATTGAAGACCGATTAAATTATCTGACGCTGCTTGAAGAACGGAAAGAAGCAATTCTTAAAAGTATTGAGGAACAAGGCAAGCTAACCGATGAATTGAAAGCTAAAATTATCGCGTGTACAAAACTACAAGAGTTGGAGGATTTATATCTTCCGTATAAACCGAAACGGAAAACCCGCGGAACAATTGCAAAAGCAAAGGGACTTGAGCCGCTTGCTCTTTTCATTCTTGATAATCCGCTGTTTAGCGGTGACTTTGATGCGAAACTTGCTGAGTTTATAAATGAAGAGCTCGGTGTTAAAACCATTTACGAGGCTTTGCAGGGAGCAAAAGACATAATTGCCGAAATGATTTCCGAACATGCCGATGTTAGAAAAGTTATCCGCGAAATTCTGTTGGAAAGTGTTGTTGTCAAATCGGAAAAAACAAAAGAGAACGCAACCGCCGACATTGCAAACGAAAAACTGAAAGAAAAGGAACGGAAAGAAGTTTATCAAGTTTATTTTGATTTTCAGATTGATGTTAAAAAAATTAAACCGTACCAAATCCTTGCGCTTAATCGCGGCGAACGGGAAAAGCTTTTAAGGATTGCTCTTGTTCACGATGAAATTGAAATTCACAACCAGATCAAACGAACTTTTTTAGCCTACTACGAATCTTTCTTCATGGAAATTTTGGAAGAAACAATTGCCGATTCATTCAAACGTTTCATCTTTCCTTCGTTGGAAAGAGAAGTGCGAAACTATTTAACCGAAGCTGCCGA
>MNVA01000241.1 GCA_001871325.1 Ignavibacteria bacterium CG1_02_37_35 | reverse complement strand
TTATGATGGTTAAAGTTTTGTTCTGCATAATTCCTAACCTGGACATACCAGTATTAAATTATTTGTTTGCACCGGCATGACTGAATGGCTACATGACTGAATGACAAACATTCATTGTCATAAGGGCACCTCTAAAATCTTGCTAAGAAACCTTCAAGGTTTTTATTTTAGCTAAGTTCGATAAAATTTTAACATAACAAAATATGGTAAAGATAAACCTTGAAGGTTTTTAGAGATGCCCATAATAGATTAAATCCATGCATCCATTCATTTTCATTCATTCATGCTGTTAAGTATTTCTTAATTAACTATTACTCTTACCGTCTTGCACAGAATATTATTTCTTACCAATTAACAAATCCTTGGTAATTGTTCGCCGGAAAGCATATCAACAATGCGCTTGCTTCCGATTGATGTTTTCATAATTACGGTTTTCATATTTTCAGCGGTAACTTTTCCGATGATGGTTGAATCTTTTCCGTAAGGATGTTTTTTCATTTCATTCAATACTTTTCCTGCATCTTCTTCTGCAACCATTGCGAGAAGTTTTCCTTCATTGGCGATGTAGAGAGGATCAAATCCAAGAAGTTCGCAAGCGGCTTTCACTTCTTCCCGGATCGGGATTTTATCTTCTTCAATAAGAATTCCAACGTTAGCTTTTTGCGCGATCTCATTCAATGCGCTTGCAACACCGCCGCGTGTGGGATCGCGGAGAACGTGAATATTTTTGGAAACCGCGAGTATCTTTTCAACTAATGAATTTAATGGGGCGCAATCACTTTTAATTGAAGTTTCAAAAGATAAATTTTCGCGCGCAGACATTATCGCAATTCCGTGATCGGCAATATATCCGTTCAGAAGAATAACATCTCCAACTTTACAATTTGCGTGAGAAATTTGAACATCATTTTGAATTATGCCGATGCCCGCAGTGTTGATAAAAATTTTATCTCCCTTTCCTTTATCAACAACTTTAGTATCGCCGGTAACAATTTGCACGTTTGCTTTTTCAGCGGCGTTTTTCATTGCAAGCACAACTTCCCACAATTCATTCATCGGGAAACCTTCTTCAATGATAAATCCGCACGAAAGATAAAGTGGTTTTGCGCCGCACATTGAAAGGTCGTTTACCGTTCCGTTTACTGCAAGTTCACCGATGTTTCCACCCGGGAAAAATATCGGCTGCACAACATACGAGTCGGTAGAAAAAGCAAAACGGGTTCCGCCAATTTCAAAAATTGCACCGTCGTGTTCCTGGTTCAACAGTGGATTATTGAACTGGCTGAAAAACATTTTCTGAATTAATTGATGCGAAAGTGTTCCCCCGCCGCCGTGCGCAAGTAAAACTTTTTCATAATCGGAAATGGGAATCGGGCAATTGAGATTAAAATTTTGATCCATGACTCACAACACTTTCTTATAATGGAAATACGCCGCACAAGCTCCTTCGGAAGAAACCATCGGTGCACCAAGCGGATGTTCCGGTGTGCAGTATTTTTTGAAGGCGCTGCATTGATATGGTTTTTTTAATCCTTGCAGAACTTCTCCCGCAATACACAAAGTAGATTCTTTGGTCGAGATGGATTCTACATTAAAAATCTTTTCTGCATCGAATTCAGAAAATTCTTCTTTCAATTTAAAACCACTTTTTGGAATTACTCCGATGCCGCGCCAGGGTCTATCTACAATATCAAACACGGTCGAGAGCAATTTTCTTGCTTGAAGATTTCCTTCCTTTAAAACAACGCGGCTGTATTGATTTTCAACTTCATATTTTTTTTCTTCAAGTTGTTTAACAGCAGAATATATTCCCAGCAAAATATCAACCGGCTCAAATCCTGTAATTTCAATCGGGATTTTGAAACGCGCAGAGATTGGTAAATATTCTTCGTAACCCATCACCGTGCAAACGTGCCCCGCTGCAAGGAACGCCTGAACTTTTGTGTGCGGATTCGAGAGCAGCGCTTCAATAGCCGGTGGAACCAACACGTGCGAACAAAGTATCGAAAAGTTTTTTAGTCCGCGCCGTTTCGATTCAACAACTGCCATTGCATTCGCCGGAGCGGTGGTTTCAAATCCGACTGCAAAAAAAACGACTTGTTTCTCTTTATTTTTTTCGGCGATTGAAATTGCATCAAGCGGAGAATAAACCATCCGTACATCAAAGCCGTTAGCTTTTACCGCGAGCAAATCATATTGAGAGCCGGGCACGCGCACCATATCGCCGAATGAAGTAAAGATTACATTATCGCGCGATGCGATTGAAACTGCTTTATCAATCATTTCAAGCGGTGTTACGCAAACCGGGCAGCCGGGACCATGCACTAAAGAAATTTTATCGGGGAGTAATTCTTCAATTCCATATTTTAAAATTGAATGTGTCTGTCCGCCGCAGATTTCCATTATCGTCCAATGCTGCGTAACAATCTCTTTAATCTTACCGGAAAGATTTTTTGTTAATGAAGCATTTCTAAATTCATCAAGATATTTCATATTAAATTACTCCAGGTCGCCCATCTCTTTTAAAACAGATAATGTTTCCTCCGCATCTTTTTCATCAATTTTGCTAAGCGCAAAACCTACGTGAGCCAGCACGTACTCGCCAACTTGCACATCAGGCAGCCATTGCAGACAAATGTCTTTGCTGATGCCGCCAAAACTTACTTTACCCATTTTTAAATCGGGATTGCTTTCATCAACTGAAATTACTTTTCCCGGGATTGAAAGACACATAATTTTTTCCTTTAAATATTACTTAATCTGACATAAATATCTTGATCCCAGCACAACGCAATTGACAAAATATCGAACACTGAACAAGGAATAATGAATGTTGAAGGGGATCAAAAAAAGCGACAAAATTTCATTTTCTTTTTTCATTGTTCTTTCGTGCGGTTTCTATACTCTTTACAAAAATTGCAATAAGCTCATTACACTCAATAATTCCTTTATCCGCTAAATCAAACTTTTTTGTCAAAGGAACATTTTTTATGATTTTCATAGCAATTAATGTTTCCCTTAACTCCTTCAAAAGGATTTTAAGTTTGTGTATAAAGTCATTTCTTGATTCTGCACTTTGGGCTTCACCATAAATTAATGCGGGTGCCGTTCCCGACCCGACCAGTTGTCCGGTGATATGGTTGCCTGCTCTTGTTGTATACAGATTTTCAGTTATTTCTATCACGAGCCCTGCAAATTCAATTAATCTTTCTTCAAGATCATATTTTTTATCTTCATTCATATTTTAAGACTCTGAGTATTGTTTGGATATTCTTCTTATGGTCATTGAATCTATCCGGCATGACAAACTTCATTGTTCGGTGTTTCTTGTTCATTATTCGATATTCGTTTCTATTTTATTGAGATTTCTTTTACGCCTATCCCTAATCCCAATTTTTTCTGGTTCATGGCTATGGCAACTTGTCCAAGACTAATTCCGCCGTCGTTCGTTGGAATTCTTTGATGCCAATAAGGATTAAATCCACTTGTGCGAAGCCGGTGAACTGTATGTTCAAGCAAATAAGCATTTTGAAAAACTCCGCCGCTAAGTACAATTTTTTCTTCGTGTGACTTCTCCGCTACCGAACAAATTGATTCTACTAATGTGTTATGGAATTTAGCAGAAATAATTTTAGGCGAAACATTATTTTTCATCTCATCCAAAATTGTTTCAATCATTTTTTGCCAATCAATAATTAGAACTTCACCGGGAAGAAGATCAAAAGGATAATAATCGGAAATAGCCGGAGCAGCGGCAAACTCGAGCATCATTGCTGCTTCGCCTTCATAAGATGTTGTTCGTTTAAATCCGGTGAGAAATGCAACAGCATCAAATAATCTCCCGACGCTTGAAGTAAGGGGTGAATTTATTTTATTCTTCAACATCTGCAAAAGGATTTTCTTTTCTTGCTCTGAAAAAATATTTATGAATTCGATTTTTTCTTCAAATAATTTTTCTCCGAAAATTTCGAAGAGCAATCCAACTGCCGAACGTCCCGGCTCTTTTATTGCAAGATCACCTCCGGGCAAAGGAAATTTTCTAAACTGTGCAAAATGCATAAATGAAGAATCATCAAAACGAAAAAATTCTCCGCCCCAGATTGTTCCGTCTAAACCGTAGCCGGTGCCGTCCCACGAAACGCCGAGCGCAGTTCCTTCAAGTTTATTTTCCGCATAACACGAAGCCACATGCGCTTGATGATGCTGGACGAATGAGATGTTCTCAAAATTATTTTTTGCAAATTTTGTTGAAAGATAATCGGGATGCAAATCGGCAACAGCGAGAATATCTTTCGCTTCATAAAGATTTTTGAAATCATTTACCACGTTTTGAAAAGCGGAGAACGCTTCTTGAGTTGATAAATCGCCGATGTGCTGACTTACAAAAACATTTTTACCCGAAGATAATGCGACGGTATTCTTCAAATGTCCGCCGACTGCCAGATACGTTTCGTTTTCCGTTTCACAATTCAACTCAACCGGAAGCGGCGCATAACCACGCGCTCTGCGCATAACTATTTCTCTATCCATCATCACGCGAACGATCGAATCATCAACGTGCCGAACAATTGGACGGTTATGTATGAGAAAATAATCTGCAATATTTTTTAATCTTTGAAATGCTTCTTCTTCAGTAATGCACATCGGTTCTTCGGAGAGATTTCCGCTTGTTGCAATAATTGGAATTTGTAATTCTTTTAACAGAAGATGATGAAGCGGCGTGTATGGAAGCATCACACCAAGCGTTGGATTGCCCGGCGCAATTGATGAATGCACAAGTATTTGATTTCCTTCTTCTTTTCTCTTTAATAATACGATCGGCGATTCGGGTGATTTGAGAAGACGTTCTTCAAAAGGAAAAACCTCACAAACTTCTTTTATGCTTTCCAAATCGGGAAACATTAACGCAAACGGTTTCCCTTCTCTATTTTTTCTTTTCCGTAATTCAGCAATTATATTTTCGTCATCAGCTCTACAGATTAATTGATAACCGCCCAAACCTTTGAGCGCAACAATTTTCCCTTGCCGGATTTTGTCAGCCGTTGCAAGAATTGTGTTGTTATTTCTTGAAAGAATTTTTCCACTATGAGTTATTAATTCAATGTGGGGACCACATTTAGGGCAAGCAATAGGCTGGGCGTGAAATCTGCGATCAAGTGGATTATCATATTCTTGTTTACAATCATCGCACATTTCAAATATTTTCATTGAAGTGCCCGGGCGGTCGTAAGGCAGCGATTCGATAATAGAAAATCGGGGTCCACAGTTTGTACAGTTGATAAACGGGTATAAATATCTTCTATCATTCGGATCGAACATTTCTTTTAAACAATCATCGCACACAGCAATGTCGGGAAGAATGAACGCGGAAGTTTTTCCATTGGTTTCACTATCACAGATTTCAAATTGTGTGTAACCCACTACATCAAGAAAAGAGAATTCCATACTTTGAATTATTGCATGAATCGGCTTTTCTTTTTCTATTCGTAAAAGAAAAGTGTTAAGAATTTCTTTTTCACTTTCCGCTTCAATAAAAACTCCGGTGGGAGAATTAAGTACAAATCCTTTTAATTGAAGCTCTGTTGCGAGCCGGTAAATAAAGGGGCGAAAACCAACTCCCTGCACGGCGCCGCGAATTACAATTGATACTCGCTGAATCATTTATTGATTTGCCTGCGCTAAAATCCAATTACACCAATCGGGAATTCCGGCATCGGTTGTGCATGATGTTTCAAATATTTTTAAATCCGGATTTATTGCCAGAGCATTCTCTTTAATTTTTTGCACGGAACAATTTACGTACGGCAGTAAATCAATTTTATTGATGATCAGAACCGAAGCATTTCTAAACATCGCCGGATATTTTAATGGTTTGTCATCGCCTTCGGTTGTACTGAGCAAAACAACTTTCGTCTCTTCACCTAAATCAAATCCGGCGGGACAAACGAGATTACCGACATTTTCAATGATTAAAATTTGGAGTTGAGCATAATCAATTTTTGTTAATGCATCGCGAACTAAGCCCGCATCCAAATGACATCCGCCGTTGGTAACAATTTGCGCGACGGGAACACCAAGTAAATCTATACGCTGCGCATCAAGATCGGTTTGCACATCGCCTTCGATAACACCAATAGAAATTTTTTCTTTTAGATGAGCGATAGTTCGTTCGACTAAACTTGTTTTGCCGGAGCCGGGAGAACTTAAAAGATTGAACGAAAAAATATTATGCGCTTTTAATTTTAAACGAATGTCATTTGCAACAACATCATTCTTTTCGAGAACTTTTCTTTCAACTGTAATTAATGTCAATTCAGCACCTCTTTATTATTTGATACATTTTCAAATTCAATTTCTGAAACGGTAAGTTCGTTGCCCGAAATGACCGTGATTGCAGAACAGCCGCATTTTGGACAAGCAAACAGATAACCATCTTGTTCAGAAATGTTGCCGCAGTTTTTACATTCAAGTTTTATGGGGACGTGCTCAATCATCATTTTTGCATTTTCCATTTTGCTGTTTTGGATTAAAGCGTTGAAACAAAATTCAAGCGAATCGGGCAGAACGTTTTGAAGTTTTCCGATCTTCACTTTAATTGATTTTACCCTTTCATTATTATCCGAAGAATAATATTGTTCGGTGATTGAAATTATTTCTTGAGCGAGTGAAAGTTCGTGCATCTTTTAATTTCTTGTTAAGTGAAAATCCAATAAACACCAATAACCAACGATGCGCTGCTGAAGCCGATAAGCATTTTCTTATAAATTTCTGTTCCTCGCAGTTCCATCTTTTGAGAAAGAAATCCTAGGAATGTAGAAAAAAGAACCATCGAAAAAATTGTTCCGATTCCGAAGAAAAGAAGATAGAGTGCCGCATCCGTTTGAGAAGTAAAAGCAAGCGCAGGTAAAATTCCGAAAATGTGCGAAGTCCCGGCAAGTCCGTGCATAATGCCTACACCGAACGCCGCGTGAAAATGGTTGTGTGGTTTTTGAATTTCTTTTTGATGAACTTTTGAATGGAAATGAAAATGCGTGTGTTCGATATTATTGTGATCGTGCGTGTGCGCGTGGATTTTTTTTGTTACGGCTTTTTTGATTCCCCATAAACCAATAAGAATTAAAATCACTCCGACCAATTTTTCGCTGTAACCGGAAATAGCATTAAGCGAAAACATCTCACGAAAGATGAGCGCGATTCCGCCAAGCAAAATAACACCGCTTGTGTGTCCAAGTCCCCAACGCAAACCTAATGAACTTGCCGATTTATTATGCTCAATGGCTAACGGAGAAACCGCCGCCAAATGATCCGGACCGGCAAAAACATGAATAGAGCCGGCGGCAAACCCTGCGATTATGGAAATCATATTGGTTACCTTTATGCTATTCGATGATAAAAACACTACTTCTGCTCAAGAACCTTTGCCCTAATTTAATATTTGCTGAATATTAAATTTTTCTATTTGTAATTACAAAAATAATTTGAAAGATTCAACAAGGGGGTTGGATTAATTTTAAAACATCGATTGGCAATAAAATGCTTTGTTGGAAATTTGATTACGGATTTTCGAATTGTATCAAAATGTTGTATTTAAGAATTGTGATGTTGGAGTTTTTATACTCTCAATTTTCTAATTGTTTTATTGTAAATCCATTTTACTTTTATCCAAGCTGGAATTCCGCTAACCCCACCACTGAATGAGTCAACAATTAGTTTTGAATAATGTAAATCATTATCATATAAAAAGACATAATTAGTTTCATGGTCACCCATATGAGTCGCCCATGCTGCATCTTTCTTATAAGATGAAACGCAATCTAATAAATTACTTGCAGCGCCTACTTTGAAATAAGTTTTTCTTGTTAAACCGCTGGCAGTATCCTGACTTCCGCACATTTTTAGTGGGGAGAAGAAATCTTTAGGAAATCATCTAAAATCAGCATATTTGTGTTGGATATGGGTGTCCCGGATACCATATATAGAAGCACACATTTGTATTGCATTTGCAGTTTGTGTTGTTTACAAAAAACTGGAACGACAACTTAAAAAGAAGAGCTCAACGTTGAGTCCCGAAAAAGCCATCGACATCTTAAAGTTGATATATGCTCTTGCTATCGTTACTCCCTTTTCAAAATCACGTTATACAAGACTTTTGATTAAAAATGATTCTGTTTTCTCGTCTGATAAGGGTCACTTCTTGACAGAGAAAGTTGATGATGTATTAATTAATCAAAGAATGTTTCTTGACCACAAAGTAAAAACAAATTACGATTGACTAATGACCACTGACCATTTATAGGCTCTTAGATTCTTGTTAGCGCTAACATGTTAACGATAATTGAATAACGAATAATGAACAAGAAATAATGAATTTCGAAGTTAAAGCAATAAGCAGTTCAACTTCATCATTCGAAATTCCTTTTTCGATATTCATTATTTCCTTTAGCTTTTTTCCCAAGCAGCGTCTTGGGAAAAACGTAGGCTCTTAGATTCTTGTTAGCGCTAACATGTTAACGATAATTGAATAACGAATAA
>MNVA01000119.1 GCA_001871325.1 Ignavibacteria bacterium CG1_02_37_35 | reverse complement strand
AGAGCCGTAATATCTAAGTTTTTATCTACTTCAGAACTTCTAAGTAATCCATTATTTATTTCAACCCATGATTTCCCTAAATCTGTCGACTTCTTTGCAATAAATTTATAGGAATCGTATATCACATGGACCAAATCATAATCATATAAGACATTAATATCAGTTTTTACGAATCTAATATGGTTTGATGTTCTTCCTCCTTCAGATCTTGCCCAGGTATTGCCGTTATCCATACTTATATAAGGACCATAATTAGCTAAAAGAAAAATTATGTTAGGCGAATATTTGTGATAAAAAACTATCCCGTAATTAACATAATTCATTTCTGTTAATGCCGACCAGCTGCTCCCTCCGTCAGTTGTTTTGTATAAATAATTTGAGCCGGCTAAATAGCCTTCTTTTTTGTTTAAGGGATTAAAATCAAAACACCGTTCTGTCCAAGGAATTGTAGAAGGTGCAAGATCAAAATTAGGATAGAACCAATTTCTCCCTCCATCAGTTGTCTTTAATATACCCCAACTTAGGTTTTCCATAACTATTTCATCCGGATTTTTTTCATCGGCTGAAAGACAATAGGTTTCCATATAAGCTAAATTCGTGTGAAACCAGTTAGCGCCTCCATCAGTAGTCTTAAACACTCCTCTGTAACCAATACCCACATAAACTTCATCAGCATTATGAGGGTTTATTTCTATCGTTGAGGCTAATTGCGTCGGGTTAGAAGAATATTCCAACCCAATTTTTAGTTCTTGCCAGGTTAAACCGCCGTCAGTTGACTTATAATTCCCCTTCTTTACTCCTACATCATCCATAAGAATGGCGGCATAAACTACCGAAGTATCCGCAGTACTTAATTTGTATGTCTGAACTTGAGATTGGATGATAGGAAAAATACTTTCTCCACCATCGACTGATTTTTGAAGCCTTCCTCCGAAACGAAAATAAAGTATATTAGAATTTAACGGATTCATACTCATATCATCAGTTCCCGGGAGATAAGCCTTTTTCACCCAATCTTTCCCTACGTTGGTAGTTTTATAAAGCTGGGTAAATGCAGCAACATACAAAAGGGATGTGTCTCCGGGAAAAATATCAAATGAAATAACCTCTTCATTAAATGATGCGAACTTATACCAGCTGTCGCCGCCATTATTGCTCCGCCAAATCTCATTGTAATTTTTTTTAATATAATACTGTTCATGATTTAGCGGATTTATTCTGATAACTTTTTTTGAATTTTGATCTGCATTTATCATTTCCCAAGTATCGCCGCCATCAGTGCTTTTATGATAGCCGGTGAAATAATCGCCAAAAATTATCGTACCATTATTAAAGGCCTGTATATCATTAACATAAATGTTGTTAAACGCTGTATTGACTATCTTAACCGTTTGTCCTCTATCTTGAGACTTAAATAGACCATGAGGATGAGATGAATAAACAACTGAAGAATTATCTGGATCTACTGCAATTTTGATTACATTACCATTTGCCCCCGGGGACCCGGTCAACTCAAATTGCTGGGCTTCCGTACGAATTGTAAGAAGTATTATGTATAAAACAAAATATAGATTCTTCATGACCATATCTTTCAAAAAGAGTGGCTGGTTAATCAAAATTAACCAGGTTATGAATAAATGAGTTATTTGAGTAGTAACATTTTTTTTGATGTTGAGAACTTACCCGAAGTTAATTTATAGAAATAAATTCCACTCGGTAAATCACCGGCGGTAAACTTAACTTCATAAGTTCCTGTTTTTTGATATTCGTTCACTAATGTTTTCACTTCTTCACCTAAAGGAGAATAGACAATTAACTTTACTTTACCTTCCTCTTTAATTGCATACCGTAATGTTGTTGCCGGGTTAAACGGATTCGGATAATTCTGGAACAGATTAAAATTATCCGGATTTATCGCGATATCTTGTATAGAAGTTATAGTCCCGACAGTATCGCCATTAATAATACACCCACTGAACACTACTTGCGGTGTACCATCTTCATCAATTTGCAATATTTCTCCTATACCCGCAGCTAAAGTTATGGTCCAATCCGGCCATGACTGTTCAGTTATTACGGAATCCGGTTGAAGATTGTAATAAGTAATATCCTTGAAGGTCGTAAAGCGATTATAGAAATAACCTTGATATACTGCCGTAACTTTTGCCAGTTTATAGGCATTTAAAGTATCATTTTGCGGAGAAACATAGACAATCCAGTAATCTCCGCTATCAGCATCAAGTTTGTAGTAAATCCAATGTGGATTATTGGGGTTGTAAGGCACTTCATATACAATTGAATTTAAAGAATCAATTTTATATGCCGGTTTAGTTTGGTAGGAATCATCATATTTGTAAAAGATATAACGCAATCCTTCATTATCAATCGAGTCTTTATATATTTCCTCTCTTCCGGAACCAAATTCTCCACCGCTATACTCCCACACATTACCAACAGCAGAAGGGAAAAAACTAAGCGGGTCAACCGTTTGCGCAATACTATTTACTACTAAAACTATTATGATAACACATACCTTATACATAATAAAACTCCTTTAAGTGAATGATAAAAATTAGTAAACTTTTTGTTCTGTGTTATATAAATCCGGTCGGGTAGTTTTGGTGTATGAGAGAGAGGTTAAATAATTGAATAAATGTTCGTGTAAAAACTTCTGGAGTTTCATAAAAGAGAGGAAGCAAAAGGAAGAATACATTTACCGTCTTCTTTCCCTTCCACCGCCGCTGAGAGAGAGAGTAAATACCGTGCCAAACTATGTTACGAGAAGTTCCCAAATTACCTTCAAATTAATGTTCTAAATTTATTTTACCGGAATAACTCTTTGTTCAAGTTCTTTTTCAATTTAGTTTTTTAAGTTGGATTATGTGTGTGCTGTTTTTAATCCGCACATAATTCATACGGTCTCAAGTATTAATTATTTTTTCTATCGCAAACGTATAACTTCATCTATTCAAAGTCAATAAGAAAAAAAATCTCCGGCGTTTTCAAAACACCGGAGACTTTATTCAAATTATCTTCTTTTGAAGACTGCTGACTGAGGACAGCACACTGATTACTTATCCTTAAACTTCTCAAACTTTTTCTTCTTAAATTTGTATCAACAAAAAATGAAATTATGAAAATAGCAGTGTTGGTTTCCGGCGGCGTTGACAGTTCCGTTGCCCTTCAATTATTAAAGAATGAAGGGCACGATGTTACCGCGTTCTATTTAAAAATTTGGCTCCAGGATGAGTTTTCTTTCCTCGGTAATTGCCCCTGGGAAGAAGACATGGAATTTGTGCGTAAAGTCTGCGAGCAGACAAATGTTCCGCTTGAAGTTCTCTCGCTTCAAAATGAATATTGGGACAAAGTGGTCTCTTACACCATAAGTGAAATAAAAGAAGGACGCACGCCGAATCCCGATATGTTCTGCAACCGGTTGATAAAGTTCGGAGAGTTTTACGACAAAATTGATGCGAGTTTTGAAAAAGTCGCTTCCGGACATTACGCAAACATTTCTTACGAGAATGAGAAGTATTATTTAAAACGCTCTCCAGATCCGATTAAAGACCAAACTTATTTTCTTGCCTATTTAACTCAACAGCAAATCACTCGTGCCCTTTTTCCAATCGGGAAATATGAGAAAAAAGAAATTCGGAAAATCGCCGCAGATTATAATCTTGCAAATCAAACACGGAAAGACAGCCAGGGAATTTGCTTCCTCGGACAAATAAAATTTTCCGATTTTATCAAACATCATCTTGGTGAACTTCCCGGTGACATTATTGAAATGGAAACGGGAAAAATTCTCGGCAAACATCCGGGTTACTATTATTTTACAATCGGACAGCGAAGCGGAATCGGTCTTAGCGGCGGACCCTGGTTCGTGGTTGAGAAAAATATCGCGGAGAATAAAATCCTTATTTCGAAAAATGTCGAGCTGATAGAAAAAGAAAAAAATCATTTCTCCGTTACCAATTTTAATTGGATAAACGAACCACCAACGAAAAAAAATCTTCGAGTAAAAATTAGACATGGCGAACATTTTTTTGATTGCTCACTTAAATTCCAAAATGATAATCTTGCCGGAGTACTTATTGACAGACCCGACAGAGGCATTGCCGCGGGACAGTTTGCCGTTTTTTACGATGGCGATTATTGCCTTGGCGGAGGAGTAATTTGTTAAAAATTGATCCGTGATAGATGACTAATTTAACTCGATTTTAATACCCTTGGCAACAATTTCCTCTTTCGCGAAAGGAGAATTATTAAAATCTTCAAGTCTAAAAGGATGAGTTTCAATTCTGGGATCAATGCGTGTTACAATTGGAATGATTTTCATATTATCATCAAATCTAAAACCGGAAAAATTTTCAGATATAAGAG
This sequence comes from Ignavibacteria bacterium CG1_02_37_35, assembly GCA_001871325.1. GTDB lineage: Bacteria > Bacteroidota > Ignavibacteria > Ignavibacteriales > Ignavibacteriaceae > UBA1563. The sequence continues at coordinate 3,462 of MNVA01000119.1, read as the reverse complement.
CAACATCAATATCCGAAAGCTCCTGATCGAAACTTCCGTTGACACAAGAACCAAATAAATAAGCCGCGCTCACTTTAATTTTTTCATTTTCTACTGCCTTAATCAACAATTTAGCCTTAGCCAAAGCAAAGTCTAGAGTAATATTCGAATCCATTTTGCTGTTTCCTTAATTCTTTCAATTTCACGGTGAACGAAATCATTGGTACATTTTTTATAAAAATCATTTTTATAATCAGGGTACCTCGCCTGAATATTGAATTCGTTAATGATCTTAAGATTTTCTATTTGCACATTTGTTAATACAATTCCACATTTTGATGCTAAGATATATAAATCGTGTTTATAAGGTGGCACCTGATCAAACTGTTTTACAAATAATGCCTTTAGAAGTTTTTCAATGTATAAATGTCCAAGGAAAAGGGCGAAATGTTTTCTTCTATTGTTCGCAATAATTTCCTTGGCTGCTTCGAAATCTTCATAAGCTGAATCTAACCAGTATTGAATATGTTCTTCTTTTGTCATTTCTAAATATTTTTTCTTGCAAACTAAATAAATTTAATCACTAATTCTAAACCAACTTTTGGGTTTAACAGAACGAGAGTTCGTACACAATTCTTGTGCAAGATTATTTAATCTCTGTTAATCAGTTCAATCCGCTAAATCCTCGTGCTATTGTGTTTCGGTTTACTCTCTACTTCACAAGCGAAATTTTATTCTTCAAACTACTAATTGATGCCGGATCGGTTTTAATTTTGACATACTTTCCGCGCAGCCACATCCGGGTTTGATCTTGATAATGTTTGCTCAGCGGATGACCGGACTGTCCGGTTGGCAGCACTAAATAAAATTCATCGGGATGGGCAAAATCATATATGAACCTCATTGAAGGTCCGAGATGATTTTCATATTCATTATGCTGAAACGCTCTTACATCTCCCGCGTAATGATTAAACGTATATTCAGTATTAAACAATGTTGTGCCGTCCCCGCCAATTCCAAAAGGACCAATATCAACGACACCGTCAATAAATTTATTCTCACCGCTGAAAAAATGTTTGAACTTTAGCGTGTGGAGTTTCCCCCATTGCCATTGCTTGATATCGGTTCCCATTTTTGTTTCAAGATCGGTGAGCGCATCGCTTAAACTTTTTCTAATGATATCATCGCGTGTTTCAATTTTGGAAGTTTTTTTATCATCAAAAATTGTAGAGGTGTTTTCAGTTAAAATTCTTTGTACCACTCTGTACGGCACATTCGGAACAAAAAGAAACTCATTAAACAGATCATACCCAAGATCATCTTCAAAAGTATTTTTTAAAAGATGTGTGAGAAAAACGGCATAGATAGCCGGAGCTTGATAATAGGCGTCGAACTTGCCGTCCCATTCTTTAAATAGCTGAATCGCTTCGGTGAGATTTTTGTCGTTTAACTTTTTCCCCTCAAATGCTTGAAGAATATACCCGGTAATGTTTTTAGCGTAAGGAGAAACAAAATCTGTTTGATAATGTTCAAAATCTTCCGCAGAATATTTCTCTTTTGCAGTTAATAATTCCGTAATTCTTTCGATGCGTGATGAAGGTTCCCACAAGTTTGAAATATGATGCGGGAAATCTTTTACCGTTTTATTGTTTGCCGAAGCAATAAAATTTTGCGGGGGATTAAAGAGCGCCGGCATCTGTTCAAAAGGAACGAAACCCTTCCAATCATTTGCAGATGTTGTTCCGTCAAAAACAAAGGTTGGAGAATTTGTAGAACGAACGGGAAGTTTTGCCGCGCAAAGATAACCAATGTTTCCTTTCACATCGGCATAGACAAAATTCTGTCCCGGCACAGAAAAATTTGAAACGGCAGTTTTAAAACTGTTCCAATCGCCAGCTTTGTTAACAGAGTAGAAAGCAAAGAACTCATCACTAACATCATTGCCCGTCCAGCGCATGCTGATATTTAAATTTTTGTCGAGCGAATTGGGATACATCGAGTTGAAAGCGTGAATATGTGAGATAATTGGTCCACGGTGTGTTTCTTTTATTTCAATTGAAACATCCGGTTCATCTTTTACTTTTATCTTCTCTATTCTGATCTTTAAATTATGCCATTCATTATTCAAAAAATACTTCTTCCCGGTTCGGTCAAGTTTTTCAAAATAGAAATCGGCATCATCAGCCATAACATTGGTAAGTACCCATGAGATATTTTTATTTTTTCCAATTACTACAGCGGGAACACCGGGAAGCGTAACACCTTCAACTTGATAATCACCCGCACGGATTACCGCCGCGTACCATTTACCGGGAGCCGTAAATGCGAGATGCGGATCGTTGGCAATTATCGCTTTCCCGCTTTGTGATTTCTGTTTATTCACCACCCAATTATTTGAGCCGATGTGCGTTCCTGTAAAACCTGTAAATTCTTTGTAAGCATTATTTACATCAATAAAAGCCGTATTAATTTTTGGTGCTTTTGAAAGAGAAGACGGTATAATTGTCGGTGCATTCTCGGGGAAACCGGGAAGGAGAAGCATTGCTTTTTCTTCTCCCAGTTGTTGAACAAGTTTAGTAAAAATTATATCCGTCCACCAGCTCATGTTCAATTCCCAAGCCATTAAACGAACGATCATGAAACTGTGAACCGGTTTCCATGGATAAGGTTCGTACTTTAAAACATCAAATTCGATGGGAAGTTTTTTGGGGAATTTTTTAATGAAATAATTTACCCCATCGGCATACGAGGAAAGAACTTTTCTCGTTTCGGGATGAGCGGCTTCAAACATTTTGGCTGCAGTTTGTTTAATTCCAACAGTCAAAAACATTTGATCAAAAGCGAGAGTCTTTCTTCCAAATACTTCGCTCAATCTTCCTTCGCCGGCACGGCGGATCAGATCCATCTGGAACATTCGCTCGCGGGCATGCAAAAAGCCAAGCGCGAACGCTGCGCTCTCTTCTTTCTCAGTAGTAATGTATGGAATGGCAAGTGAATCAAAATAAATGGTCACATCACTTTTAATTTTATCCGTAGGAAATTCACCTTCATATTCAGGGAGTGAATTATACAGCATCTGTTTGAAGAAATAACCTGCGATAAGAAGAATAATGATAAGAGAAACAACAGAACCTAATAAAATTTTTGCCCAGGGTTTCATATACGTTAAATGTTTGGTGAAAGATATTGCAATTTTAAAATAAAAAGTTTAAGAACCAAAGAGACCTCAGAACACTCGTAAGAGTCTACTAGAGCTTAACCCAACATAGACAGAACTAATTCTTTTGAATGATTGATTGAACGGTCGCATGAATGAATGAAAAATATCCATCCATTCACTTTCATTCTTCCATGCCATTAAAATTTTTTAGAAGTTATTCTTCTCATCACCATGCCTGGAATGTTTTCGTTTTCACTCTAAATAACAGTTTAATAAGTTACTCTTCTCCCGCTTACTTTCTCATCTGCACCAGTACAGCGCCA
>MNVA01000161.1 GCA_001871325.1 Ignavibacteria bacterium CG1_02_37_35 | reverse complement strand
AGTTAGCTTCCCATGCAAATCCACCAAGAACATCAGGAGAAATGTAAGCAGAATCTGCAAGCAATGGAACTGCGTCTACTGCAACATTGCTTGTGTCATTTCCGCCTGCAACATAAATTTTTCTTATGAAGCCTTCTGCGTGGTTTGGATTGTAAATCTGCGCTTTCAAAGTGTCGCCGTTGGATGATTTTGTTTCTATGGAAAATTTGCCGTCAATGCCTGCCATTGCAGCTGCTGAATCGCTGTTTGCATTGTAGGCTAATATATACCCAGATTTCACATTTCCTTCGTCATCTGTCAATAATCCGGAGATTGTCCTTGTTGGTATTGGCTTTCTGTCAATATAGGCATTGAATGCTGTATCACCTGACAAAACAAGAGATATTAATTTAGTGAGTATTTGAGGGTTTGTTGAGTCGGTTGGTGCAATCTCGACAGTATAATCCGCATCCATAACATTATTTTCAGAAAGGCTTTTTTCAAGCCCTGAAATTTCACTGCCGCCAAGCTGTGTGAATGAAGATGTGCCTTTTGCAGAGCCCAAATCCACCATTTTTTTTGATATTGATTTGTCTCCTGCAATAAGCCTGTAAATGTAAACTCCCTGCGCAACAGTTTCGCCATTATCGTTGTCGGTTCCCCATACTGCTTCATATTTTCCAGCATCAAGTTCGCCATCTACAAGTGTCTTGACATGCTTTCCTAGAATATCATAGACATCAAGTCTTACACTCCCTTGTCTGCTTATATCAAACTGGATTTTTGTTGATGGATTAAATGGATTGGGATAATTCTGGTAAAGCATAAAATCCTGAGGGATTGTATTTTTTTCATTTTCAACCGGCGTTGGCAAATCCTTGAATACAACTCTGTTTGAATCTGGATATGCTGTTTTAATGATATTGTTGTTTGCATCCTTAAGATTTGCTACATATTTAACAACTTTTGAAGAATCATCTGATGTGAAAGCATCTATTGTAATATTGGCTTTGCCGGCGTTAACTTTACGTAAATCTTTTGAATAGCCCGACAGAGCGGGGGAGAGGTTTTCATAAAATTGAAAACTGAAGGCGGCAAAAAGAAAGAGGAAATATATTTTAAACGTTCTTTTCATATACAGTTCTAAAAATCAAAAAAAACTTACACAAAAACATTCAGTATGTCAACAGGATTTATTTAGCCAATAAGTGCTTTGGCAATGAGCGAGATGAATCTTGCCTAACAATTAACATTTTCAAACAGCCTCTTTAGCTTGTGGCTATGCAAACTTAAGTAAAACTTTTAACTTGATTGAAGCAGATAAGCAGTTTATATTTTAACTAATTCTTCTAATCATCCGCATGGAAGTAAAGTGAGACTTGAAACCGGGGAAGTAGGGAGAGTTAAAAAGATTTTGTAGTGCATGAATTTTTCCCCTTGACAATTTTTCTTCAATCACTTATGTTGCACCCACTATTTCTGATGCACATGACAGAGATAGAATTTAACTTTAAAACAATTCCGCCTTAGCCACCCCCTAAGGCGGGTTTTATTTTAAACCCTTCCTCACTTTCTAAATCGAAACTCCGTTTCGACTAATCAAGCATTCTCAAATCAATCAATCTAAGAAAGAACTAAAAAATGAATAATGAATAGCGAATACTGAATGACGATTTTAGAAGGGTAAAAACTTCATCATTCGGTATACCTTCTTCAAGATTCGATATTCAATTTACAGAATGGTTTATTCATGATTTACTAATCAGTTTTTCTTTTAAATACAAACATCACAGTTGCCGCAAGGTTTTTCTCCGGGGAAGCCGAAGTAATCGGAAATGAAAACTCTTCTGCAAGTCTCCGACTTGAAATAATTCACCATAGATAAAAGTTTTTTATTCTCGTTCAGCAGTTTTTCTTTTAAGTAAGATTCATCACTGAGTTCATGCGGTAGTTCATCAGTGATGGTTAGGTTTTTGCCTTCAATCGTTCCTTCGGTAACACCGTAACGGTCAAGCATGGCGAGAACGGTTTCCACCCGGAAATCACTCCTGTTCTTGTAACTCATTTGTTCACGCAAATAATCAGCGCCCATCGAGTTTGCGGCTTCCAAATTTGATCTTAATAAATTATACATTCCGGTATAATAATTTGCATCGGGATTTGCCCATTTAATAAATTCCATTTGTGTATAAAGGTCTTCCTGGTTATAAAGAAGCATGCAAACAGAATCTTTCCCGTCTCGTCCTGCTCTACCAATTTCCTGGTAATATGATTCGATAGAAGAAGGAATTTCGGCATGGAGTACAAAGCGGATGTCCGGTTTGTCAATTCCCATTCCAAAGGCGTTCGTAGCAAGGATTAAATTCTGTTTGCCGGAAAGAAAATTTCGTTGTGTTTTTTTTCTCTCATTCGCATCAAGTTTGCCGTGATAAATTCTGTGTTGGTAACCTTTATCGCGGAGTATCTGCGAATAATATTCAAGTTTTTTTATTAAAGCGAAATAAATAATTCCCGCTCCGTTATACTTATTAAGAACTTTATAGATAGCGTTCAAAGTTTCTTTTTCGTCGAACACATCGGTTGTTTCAAGGCGAAGGTTCGGGCGTTCAATTCCTTCGTGAAAAATTTTTATTTCTTTTTTTGACAATCCGAGTTTCGAAATTATATCGTGTTGAACATCGGCGGTTGCAGTTGCAGTAAGCGCAATGGTAAGCGGATTATTTAAAAGAATTCTAAACTCGGCGATGCGGGAGTAATCAGGGCGGAAATCGTGTCCCCATTCAGAAATACAATGCGCCTCATCTACAGCAAGTAAAGAAACGTTGGCTGTTTTTACAGCAGCAAGAAAGTCTTGTTTTCTAAATCTTTCCGGTGTAATATAAAGGAGTTTTACTTCTCCCTCAATAAACCTTTGTAACCTTTCTTGCCTCTGGCCGGCGGAAACGGTTGAATTGATAAACTCAGCCGGAATATTTTTTTTCTTCAACGCATCCACTTGATCCTGCATTAACGCAATTAACGGACTGATAACAATAGTTCCCCCTTCAAACAACAGTGCCGGCAATTGGTAACAAATTGACTTACCGCCGCCGGTCGGCATCAAAACGAGGCAATGAGCGTGTTCATTTATTAGCCTATTTACTATCTTTTCTTGTTCACCGCGGAAATCAGTGTGATTAAAATACTTGCTTAACGCTTCCTTAGGATACAACATGAATACTTTCAATAAATTAAAACTTAATTTATACTTACCGGGAGTAATAAAATATATCCCGAAGAATTTATTAATTTTGAAAAGGATATCTCAAACGGAATTATTCTGTTAAGTCACCCTCTTCCGTATATTCCTTTGATTAACCACTGAAGGTGTAGGTATCCAATTGTTGTTTTTGCGTAAGGTAAATTGTTAATTGGACTTTCTTTTCGCACAGGATGAGCTATCTACTGCAACTTAATTAGAGCGTTATGAAAAATTATTACAGACTTTTGGAGATCAATAAAAAAATATGTACAAATGCGGGAAAAAAATCCTGTTGCTTTTTGATTATTGTTTTTATTTTTATTGGGTATGGCTGTAAATCAAAACAGGAGACAAACGGTTATAATGCTAAATACAAATTTGTTTTTTCTGAATATCAACGATTTCTGCAAAACAGATTTAACCGGGAAGATTTTTCATTCCGAAATCATCTTTCCCAAGCTCACTACTTCGACACACTAAAATATTTCTACATCAGTAGGGATTATCAACCAATCTTTATTAAAAGTTTCGATGATACTTATTTTATTGATTCTCTTTTAAAAGTTATTGAAACCTCAGGAGAGCACGGACTTCCCGCGAACCGTTATAATTATGATTTGATAAAAAACGAGTACAGTCAAATTTTCGACAGTACGATAACAAATAATGCTGCCCGGTATATTCATTTAGCAAATGTTGAATTACTTTTATCCGATGCAGTTATAAAGTATGCATCTGATCTGCGTTATGGTGTAGTAAATCCGGCAAAAATCTTTCCCGATAGCTATTTCATCCCTCTTGTTGATTCGAGCCGAAGAGAAATATTTAAACCTCTCTACGTGGAAGACATTCTTCAGTACCTAAATGAAATTCAGCCTAAAAATGGACGATACAAAAAATTGCAGGCGATTCTTCCTTTTTTTATTGATTTGGAAAATCTTAGATGGAAAAGAATATACCCGGTAGATAAAAATTTAAAGATTGGGGAGAAAACTATTCAATTAAAACCCATCATAGAAAGATTAGTTGTTCTCGGCTTTGTTGATACCTCTAACATTGTTCACAAAGCGTTAGATACCTACGATTCGGTTGTGATAAAAGCCATCACAAAATTTCAAAAAGCAAACGGGTTACTTGAGGACGGCACTATTGGGAATGCAACAATAGAAAAACTGAATGTTTCACCAAAAGAATATGTCGAAAAAATTAAGTTAAGTTTAGAGAGATTCAGATGGACAAGTTATACCGATAGCGCACGGTACATTCAAGTAAATATCCCCGATTTTTATCTCAGAGTTTTTGAAAGTGAAAAAGAAAAGTTCAAAAGTAAAGTTTGTACCGGTAATAAAAGGCGCGCTAACTTTGATGCCATGTTAAAGGTATATGAGAAAACTAAAAACTGGCGAAACAAACCGAATGATTGGCAAACTCCCCAGCTTTATGGAAAAATCACCCACTTGATTCTTAATCCAACGTGGACAGTTCCCACAAGTATTATCAGAGACGAGATTTATAGAAAATCTATTTCGGATGCAAATTACTTACGGAAGGGGAAATTCAAAGTAATCTATAAAGGCGAAGAAATTAATTTATTTGATGTTGATTTGAGGAAGTTTTCTCCAAATAAAGTCCCTTATATTTTCGTTCAGGATCCGGGGGCAGGGAATGCGTTAGGGAGAATTAAATTTATGTTTTCAAACAAGTTCGACATTTATCTTCACGATACCCCCGTAAGAGCTCCTTTTTCCGCCGTCAATCGAGCTGTCAGCCATGGATGTGTGAGAGTAGAAAAACCATTGCTTCTTGCAGACTATGTTTTGAAAGATAACTCAAAATGGGAACCTGATTATGTGAGAATCGAAATTGGGCTTCCGGCGGTAGACAGTAGAAAAATCTCCGAATTTGGAACTAAAAGAACTGAATTACGGAGAAATTTCAGCTTTGGGAAGACGACTCAAGTTAATCTCGATCGCGGTATTTCTCTTTATATTGATTACTTTACCGCTTGGGTAGACGAGGATGGTATTCCCAATTTCAGAAGTGATATTTATGGAAAAGATGAAATATTGAAAACTTTCTTTTTTAATGCAAATTGAAAAAAGAAATCTTTTCTGAGTCCTGCGCTTAGCTAAAGAGGAAAAACCATGCTTGATGCTCTAACAGGGGTAGCCACTTGCGCAAAGTGCTTTTGTCTTGCCCGTTAAGATGTCATTGATCGGATTAAATACGGGTAAGATTACGATTACGAATAAGAGTCAGAATTTCATGTTGAACGTTAGTGAGAGGAAAGAGGTATGAATTGAAATTAAAAAAGCCCCAAAACGTAATGCCTTGAGGCTTTTTTGTGAGCGCGGGTGGGCTCGAACCACCGACCTTCACCTTAAAAGGGTGTTGCTCTACCACTGAGCTACGCGCCCGACCAAAATAATTTTGAATTGCAAATTTAATACTATATTTTTAGAAATCAAAAATTTTTTAGAATAGCGCATTTGATAATAAAACTATTTTCCTTTACCAATAAAAGCAATAATCCAATGTAGAATTGTTTGTCAAGATTAGGAGACCAATATGCTGGGACAAATTTTACAACCGGAAATTAAAGATTTGATTAATTCCCGGGATTTCACTTCTTTGAAAGAAGTTTTAATTGACTGGACTCCCGCAGATATTGCAGACCTCCTTACTGATTTGCCCGATCACGAACAAGCCATCCTTTTCCGTATTTTACCCAAAGATTTAGCAACCGACACTTTCGAGTATTTAGAAGTTGATGTCCAACTTTCACTCCTTAAGGCTCTTGGAAATGAAGAAGTTGCCTTTATTCTAAACGATATGTCGCCTGATGATAGAACAGCAATGTTGGAAGAAGTTCCTGCTTCTGCATTAAAGCAAATGATGAATCTTCTCTCAGTTGAAGAAAGACATATTGCACAATCTCTCTTAGGTTACCCTGAAAATAGCGTTGGGCGTTTAATGACTCCCGATTATTTGGCGATCCGGGAAAATTGGACTGTACAGGAAGTTTTAGATTATATTCGGAACAACGGGAAAGATATTGAGACGCTTAGTATCATCTATGTTACAAACGAAAAAGGAAAATTAATTGACGATATTAAAATCCGTAAATTTCTTTTAGCTCCCACAGAATCAAGCGCAGACGAATTAATGGACGGTAATTTTACTTATCTTCAGGTGTTTGATGACCAGGAAAAAGCTGTTGAAGTTTTTAAAAAATATGACAGAGTTGCCTTACCGGTTACCGACTCATCCGGTATATTAGTCGGAATAGTAACGGTTGATGATGTTTTAGATGTTGCCGAAGAAGAGGCAACTGAAGACTTCCAAAAATTGGGCGCTGTTGAAGCGTTGGAAGATTCTTACGCCGCAATTCCACTTCTGCAAATGATTAAGAAACGAGCCGGGTGGCTTAGTGTTCTCTTCGTCGGGGAACTGTTCACTGCTTCTGCGATGGGTTTTTTCGAAACTGAAATTAGTAAAGCTGTGGTTCTTGCTTTATTTGTTCCCTTGATTATTTCTAGCGGAGGGAATTCGGGCTCACAAGCTGCCACGCTGGTAATACGGGCTTTATCGCTAGGTGAAGTGAGCATTCGCGATTGGTTTTTTGTAATGAAAAGGGAAATAATCTCCGGCATAATTCTCGGATCAATTTTAGCTCTTCTTGGCTTTATGCGCATAACCCTTTGGCAAAACTTCACCGGAATTTATGGTCCGCATTGGCTTCCGATTGCGTTTACGGTCAGCTTTGCTTTAGTTGGTGTGGTTTTATGGGGAACATTAATGGGTTCAATGCTTCCACTCGTGCTAAAAAAAATAGGATTTGACCCTGCCGTATCTTCGGCACCGTTTGTTGCTACCTTAGTAGATGTGACGGGGTTGATGATTTATTTTTCAATTGCACTACTGTTATTAAAAGGAACATTGCTATAAGAAATTCTTTTCACAAGAAAGAAGAGAAGGGATCTTAAAATAATTAAGACCGAATTCACAATAAATTAAAAAGAGAAAAATATTATGAAAGTGCCATTATTAGATCTAAAACTTCAATATTTCACACACAAAAAAGAGCTTGACGAAGCTCTTCTTCGTGTTGCTGAATCTCAATATTTCATCCTCGGGAAAGAAGTTGAAAAACTCGAATCTTCTTTGAAAGAATATCTCGGCTGCAAATATGCGATCGGCGTTTCATCAGGGACAGATGCATTGCTCCTTGCACTCATGGCTCTTAATATTCAGCCGGGGGATGAAGTTATCGTTCCGACGTTTTCATTCTTTGCGACTGCGGGAGTTGTCTCCCGTTTAAATGCGGTTCCGGTTTTTGCCGATATTGATCCGGTTACTTTTAATCTTGATCCGAAGGATATAGAAAAGCATATCACACCTAAAACCAAAGCAATAATTCCGGTTCATCTTTATGGGCAAAGCGCAGCGATGGATGAAATTATTACAATCGCAAAAAAACATCAATTAAAAATTGTTGAAGACGGCGCCCAGGCGATTGGTGCTCAATATAAAAACGGGAAAAAAGTTGGGACCATTGGAGACATTGGTTGTTATTCCTTCTTCCCGAGTAAGAATCTTGGTTGTTTCGGCGATGGCGGTTTGGTAGTTACCGATGATGATAAGTTAGGTGAGAGGTTGCGGATAATGCGTGTTCATGGAGGTAAGCCGAAGTATTATCACAAAGTTATTGGCGGTAATTTTAGGCTTGATGAAATCCAGGCTGCCGTGCTTAATGTTAAACTTCCCTTCCTTGATGGCTGGTCGGAAAAGAGAAGACAGAATGCAAAATTGTACACACAATTTTTTATGAATGTGGGTCTTGCTGAAGAAGAGGGAAAACTTTTCTTTGATGAAAAGAATAAAGTCCTTCTCCCAAAAGCAGTTTATAAAAACTCTGTTGTGAAGAATTATCATATTTACAACCAATATATCATCAGGGTTGAGAAGAGAGATGCTCTTCGCAAATATTTAGGTGAAAAAGAAATCGGGACAGAAATTTATTATCCGGTTCCGTTCCATCGCCAGGAATGTTTTGCTAATCTTCATTGCCATGAAGCGGATTTTCCGGTTTCAAACAGCGCTGTCAGCGATACCATTGCATTGCCAATCTTCCCGGAATTAACGGAAGCTCAGTTGAAATATGTTGTTGATTCGATTACCGAATTTTTAAAGAGTTAATCTGTGGTCTTCCGGATTTAATTAGTTTAGCGAAACGCTCTCGAGTGTACTCTACTTTAAAATAGTACAAGAATGGAGGTAACGGTCGAGACCTTGCCGGGTGGGCTTTACCTCAACGAATATTTTTCACAACTTTTACTGCAATAGTTTCGCCGATACTTATTGAAGCAGTTGCCGCCGGTGAAGGAGCGTTTAACACGTGCATCATTTTTTCTGCTTCAATGAGGCAAAAATCATCAAGCAGATTCCCATTTCGATCCAAAGCCTGTGCGCGCACACCGGAACCACCTGGGACAATATCTTCTTCCGTAATTTGAGGAATTAGTTTTTGCAGCGCTTCAGCAAAAAGCTTCTTGCTGAAACTTCTTCTAAATTCACCGAAACCCATCCGGTAATATTTTTTTGCCATGATCCAGAATCCGCGCGAGAAAAAATAATCTGACATTTCCGGTAAGTTAAAATCTGTTTTCAAATAACCTTTGCGTCTGAAAGCTAAAACGGCATTTGGTCCAGCTTCTCTTCCACCGTTTATCATTCGAGTAAAGTGTACACCAAGAAACGGAAAACGTGGGTCAGGAACCGGATAAATTAAATTCTTCACTAAATATTTTTTTTCATTTTTAATTTCATAATACTCGCCGCGAAAAGGAATGATCTGAACTTTGGGATCAACCCCGCAAATTTCCGCGATCTTATCTGAATATAAACCTCCGCAATTAACCAGATAAGAAGAAGCAAATTCTCCATTTGTAGTTTTAAAAATCAGCTGGTTTCCTTCCTTTTTCAGTTCGAGAAATTTTGTGTGAAGAAGAATTTCCCCACCGAGTTCTTTTATTTTTTTTGCAAATGCCTCAGTCACCTCTCTATAATTTACTATGCCGGTTTCACCAACGAACAATGCATCAATCCCTGAAGCGTAAGGCTCATAATCTTTTATTTCTTCTTTCGAAATTCTTTTCAATTGAGTTAATCCATTTTCCTGTCCTCGTTTTTCCAGGTCATCCAACTTTTTGCATTCATTTTCGTCTGCAGCGAGAACAAGTTTTCCGCACTGCTCGTATTTTATCCCGTTCGCTTCACAAAATTGATACATTAACTTTCTGCCTTTAACGCAATTATATGCCTTTAAAGAGCCCGGCTTATAATAGAGTCCGGAATGGATGACCCCGCTATTATTACCGGTTTGATGAGGGGCAAGTAAATTTTCTTCTTCGATGAGTAAAAGTTTTAACTCTGGTTTTTGCATGAGAATTTGCATAGCGGTCGCTGTTCCCACAATGCCGCCGCCGATAACAAGAATGTCATAATTTTTCATATTTGGTTTTGGATTGATTATATTATAATTAATAGCTTATATTTGTTACAAAAATAGAGAAATATTTCCAATTGCTGGAGAGCATAATGTTTGGATTTTTAAAAATGGAAGATGAAGAAGAAAATAGTTTTATAGATTTTAAGCAAATACACTTTCTCAAAGAACGTAGAAGAAAAATTATTTTGTACGTTGTGGGAGTCCTTGCATTTATTCTTCTTAACGTTGTGCTTTATCAATTAAGTGGATTTTAATCGTTCTATAATCAATTAATAATGGTTATATTTTAGATAATGTAGAAATGATTAATCTTAGATAACTAAATGAACATGAAGGGAAATAGGCAGCATCATCAAAACAATAAGCCACAATGAAAAAGTTGAATTTACGCCTTTACTTCATCGAAGGTTTAACCCAATCATTCTATCCCGCAATGAATGTTGCGGTTATTAAAACCCATCGGTCATTAGATGATAGATTTGATGATTTGGGCATCCCGCAACTTTCTAAAACTTAACCAAATAAATCATAAAGAATAAATTTTATGCCTGTTTTACTGCAGAAAAGTAAAGTATATATAGAGACCTATGGCTGCCAAATGAATGTAGCAGATTCCGAAGTTGTTATGGGAATTTTAAATTCCCAGGGGTATGCAATGACGCAAGAAGTTAGAGAAGCTGATGTAGTTTTGCTTAACACGTGCAGCATCCGCGATAACGCTGAGCAGAGAATTTATGGGAGGTTGGGAAACTTTAAAGCTCTAAAAGATAAAAAACCGGAAATGATTCTTGGGATTCTTGGTTGTATGGCGGAACGGTTGCGTAAAGATTTAATCGAAGAAAAAAAAGTCGTGGATTTAGTCGTTGGTCCAGATGAATATAGGCGTTTACCAGAATTGATAGACGCTGCTTTTGGCGGAGAGAAGGGAATCGGAGTTAAACTTTCACGGTCAGAAACTTATGAAGATATTCTTCCTTTCCGGGAAGATGGACTGCATGCATGGCTTTCAGTTATGCGAGGTTGTGATAAATTCTGCAGCTTTTGTGTCGTCCCTTTTACCCGCGGAAGGGAACGCAGCCGTAGCCTTGAATCTATTGTAAACGAAGTAACGCTGCTTTCATCGCGGGGTTTTCACGAGGTAACATTGCTTGGACAAAATGTAAATTCATATCTTGATGAAAAGAACGATTTTGCTGATCTGCTTAATGCTGTTGCCAGTGTTGACAGGAAAATGCGCATAAGATTTTCCACTTCACACCCACAAGATTTGTCAGACAAACTTCTTTACACAATTGCCGAAAATGATAATCTTTGTAACTACATTCACCTCCCGGTACAGTCTGGTTCGAATAGAATTTTAGAATTGATGAATAGAACCTATTCGATAGAACATTACCTTGGGTTAATTGAAAAAGCCAGAGAAATTATTCCTAATGTTTCATTCACAACAGACATAATCAGCGGTTTCCCGACAGAGACGCATGAAGATCATCTAGCAACTTTAGCCGTTATGCAAAAAGTAAAGTACGACGGCGCTTATATGTTTAAATATTCTCCGCGCGAAGGAACTAAGGCATTTAAAATGGAGGATGATGTAAAAGAAGAAACAAAATCAAAACGTTTGCAGGAAATCATCGCGCTTCAACAACAAATCTCTTTCGATTTAAATCAAATCCTTTTAGAGAAAAAAGAAATTGTTTTAGTGGAAGGGGCAAGTAAAAAATCGGAAAACTTTTTATCGGGCAGAACAGATGCTAATAAAGTTGTTATATTCCCGCGTCAGGAAAATATTGGCGAAGGAGATTATGTTGAAGTTTTAATTAACCGCGCAACTTCAGCGACATTATTTGGAGCAGTGGTTTCGGTTTTAGATAATAAAGATTTTTCCGAAATAAGTTTAGCCGTTTAATATAATTTGGTTTGAAATGATAAAATCATTTAAAAAATTTATTTTTTTTGCAGCACTCCTTTTCTTTTTCACCGAAAAATCTTTTTCGCAGGAATACAATATTATTCCGCTTCTAAAAAAAGTAGAAGAAGGAAAAAGCAGTGAAGTGAAGGATGAACTTCAGCCTTTGTTGAAAAGGAATCCGGGAGATCCGTCGTTACTTTTTCTTACCGCATTGCTTACTGAAGACGGAGCAAAAGCGAAAGAGAATTATCTCAAAATTGTTAAGACGTTTCCAAAATCAAAATATGCCGATGCAGCGCTTTTTAGAATTTATAGTTATCATACGGCAATCGGTGACGTGAGAGAAGCCGCCGTCTATCTAAATAAATTAAAAGCTGAATATCCAAAATCAAATTATCTCCCTTCTGTGGAAAATATTGCTTCGTTAAATTCTGAGGAAAATGAAATTCGGGAAACTATTCCACTAAAAAATGAACTTGCTTCACGAGAACAGTTCACAATTCAAGTTGGAGCATTCAGCAGTATCAAGAACGCGGAAGTGTTGAAAACAGATTTAGAGGATTCCGGCTACGAAGTTGAAATTGCAGAAAAAAATGTCGGCGGAACCATTTTCAATGTAGTCTGTTTGGGAAAGTTCGAGAATAAAAAATCAGCCGAAAAAATATTGGATAAAATTAATAATGATTTTAAATTAAACGGAAGAGTGGTTCAAAAAGTTGAAGCCGACAAGTAGAAAGCTAAGTCTTTCAACTTTTCACAATAATTTATGACTATAGAGCAGTTACAAAAGAAATTCGGCATCGTCGGAAAGTCAAAAGAAATTCACGACTTGATAGATATTATTGTTCAAGTTGCGACGTCTGATATTTCGGTTCTGATTTTCGGAGAAAGCGGAGTTGGGAAAGAAGTTTTTGCGCGGGCAATCCATGCGGCAAGTCACCGTGCGGGAAATCCTCTCATAAGTGTAAACTGCGGCGCAATCCCCGAAGGGATTTTGGAAAGCGAATTGTTCGGTCATAATAAAGGCTCATTTACAGGCGCCACTGATGCGCGGAAGGGTTATTTTGAACTGGCGAATGGCGGAACGTTATTCCTTGATGAAATAGCCGAAATGCCAATAACCACCCAAGTAAAACTCCTCCGGGCGATAGAGACCAAAGAATTTATGCGCATCGGCGCAGAGACACTTACAAAAGTTGATGTGCGATTTCTAGCAGCCACAAATAAAGATTTACAAAACGAAGTTGATGTAAAAAGATTCCGGGAAGATTTATTCTTTCGTTTAAAGGCGGTAACAATCCATATTCCGCCGCTTCGTAAAAGAAAAGTGGATATTCTTGAATTGGTTCATTTCTTTGCTGAAAAATTTGCCGAAGAAAATAGAACTGCAAAACCGGTATTTTCAACTGAAGCGTTAGATTATCTGCACGAATACCCATGGCCAGGCAATGTGCGTGAATTAAAAAACGCAGTTGAAACCTCAATTGCGTTGACAAAAAATGCAAGAATCAGTAAAGAAATTTTCGAACAAATTATTCCTTACCCGAAATCCGGAACTTCAATGAACTTTCCGGTGGTTACCAGGAAAACCCCGGAAGAAGTTGAAAGAGAGTTTATTTATAGGGCTTTATTCGAATTAAAAAAAGATATTCTTGATATAAAAGAGATGTTGTTACAAAAAGAAAAAGAGAATCTCGAAATTCAAGATAACCCGGATGACGTGCAAAGCGTTGAAGAAGCGAGTAAGAGAGCCACTATACTTGCCCTTCAAAAATCAAAGGGGAACAAACGAATAGCCGCAGAGCTACTCGGAATCAGTGAAAGAACGTTGTATAGAAAAATAAAAGAATATCATCTTTAATAAGTTGGCAAAAATTGAAAAAATCTAATAATTTCAGCATATCCGGGATAATTCTCAAACCTTTTGTTTTGTTGTTTTCCATCGGAATATTGAGTAATTTAACAGGGTGTTCCGGATGTCCTTATTCATTTTCCGGAGCTTCTGTTCCTCCGCATCTAAAATCGGTAGCAATACCCTTTGCGGAAGATCGAAGCGGTTCGGGCGAACCGCGGTTGAGAGAATTACTCACTGAAAAATTAACGCAAAAGTTTATTGATGATAATAATCTGCAAATTGCAGAAAAAAGCAGCGCCGATGCGGTTCTTGAATGTGTAGTAGTTTCGCTTTCTGACGTTCCGGCTATTGTTTCAGCCGGTGAAAATGTAGCTTCAAGAAGAATTACAATAACGGTTCAAGTTACATTTAAAGATTTAGTGCAAAGACGAACCGTTTTTGAAAAACAGTTTTCTAACTATGGTGATTATTCAGGCGGAATTTCCGATAGGAATTTGGGCATTGAAGAAGCTATTAATAAAATAAGTGATGACATTCTGTTAGATACTGTGTCAGGTTGGTAATTTAATTTATAGGAGTGTTTATGGATGAGATAGTACTTATCTCATATTTTGTTTCGTTATTCATTTTATTTGTTTTTAGTAGTCATGGATTTTTTATGATCTACTATTACAACAAATACAAAAACGTTAAACCGGCGGCAGATGTTGCGATTGACCCAGATACAAAGGTGACTATTCAGCTGCCTTTATACAATGAGTTATATGTCGTTGAACGGTTAATTGATTCTGTCTGCGAGATTGATTTCCCGAAAGATAGGATGGAAATTCAAGTGCTCGACGATTCAACCGACGAAACTGTCGCTCTGGTTGCTCGTAAAGTCGCTGAAAAGAAAGCATTGGGATTCGACATTCTTCATGTACGCAGAGCAGTACGTGAAGGATTCAAAGCCGGTGCGCTAAAAGAAGGAATGAAAACCGCTACCGGTGAATTCATTGCCATCTTTGATGCTGATTTTATTCCTTCAAAAGATTTTTTAAAAAAGACGCTTACTCACTTTACCGACAATAAAATTGGGATGGTGCAGACACGATGGGAACATCTTAACGGTGATTATTCAATCTTAACTAAAGCACAGGCATTAGCATTAGACGGTCATTTTGTTATTGAACAGAACGTTAGAAACAAAGCCGGATTTTTTATCAACTTTAACGGAACCGGCGGTATCTGGAGAAGAAGCTGTATTGAAGATGCCGGAAACTGGCATGCTGATACCCTTACTGAGGACTTAGACCTGAGTTACCGCGCACAATTAAAAGGTTGGAGATTCGTCTTTCTTCGGGATGAAATTTCTCCTGCCGAATTACCGTCCGAAATAAACGCTCTTAAAGCCCAGCAATTTCGCTGGACAAAAGGCGCTATTGAAACTGCGAAGAAAATTCTTCCGCTGGTTTTGAAATCAAAACTACCTTTAAGAGTCAAACTTCAAGCGACTTTTCATCTGACAAACAATTTAGCTTTTCCGTTTATTCTTCTTGCGGCAATTTTGAATGTGCCGTTAATATTTATTAAAAACAGCGGATCGCACGAGGCTTATTTTGCAGTAATGTCTATTTTTATTCTCGCTTTCATCGGCTCGTTTATTTTCTATCTTTATTCACAGAAAGATATTCGCACGGACTGGCGCAAAAAGATTGTACTCTTTCCTCTTTTTATGGCGGGAAGTATGGGTTTTGCTGTTAATAATTCCCGTGCAGTTATTGAAGGTTTGTTAAGTAGAAAAAGCGACTTTGTGAGAACCCCCAAATTTAAAGTTGTTGATCAAAAAGATTCTTGGGCAAACAATAAATATGTTACTAAAAAATTAGAGCCTTCGGTGATTGTTGAATTAATGATGGCGCTTTATTGTTTGGTCGGCATTGGTTCATCTATTTATTTTTTAGAAATTGCCGCTATCCCGTTTCAATTATTATTCTTTATCGGATTTTCATTTGTTTCGGTAACGTCAATCAGACATGCCTATTCTAAAAAATAGGTTTTGAAATGGCAAAAACCGTAAAGAATATTTTTGACGAAAAAGTAAGTTTAATTTACGAGTATAATAAAAAATCTCCGTTATTTGTCAGAGAGGCAAATACGGAGATTTTTGCTAATAACGTAGAAAAAGCTGTTGAAATTTTGCGGCAAGGTTTGCGGTTATTCCCCAACTACCCAACTGCCTATATAGTGCTTGCAAAGGCTCTTACCATGCTTGGTGAGTATGATGAAGCGCTCTCTTCCTATAAAAAGGGCTGCAAAATAATTAATTCTGACACTTCTTTCGCCTATTTTGAAAAAGAAGTAGCTTCAACCCAAAAACAACGTTCTGCTTTTGGCAGAATTACTCGCCGACCTCTTACCTTTGAACAAGATTTCTCCGACGAAATTGATTCTCTTGGAGGGGATGGTGCTAACTTTCAAAAATTAGAAAAAACTTTTGAAGACAATCTTGGTGAATTGGCGGAAAGAATCTCCGCTGTAAAAATTCCTGCTCCGTCGGACTCAATTTACAAAGAAGAAGAGGAAGAGAGTGATTTTCCTTCCGAAGTTAAAATTGCTTCTGAAACGCTTGCCAAAATATATGTCGCTCAGGGAGAATTTAAGGAAGCTTTAGCAATGTACCGCCGCTTAATTCCCAAAAATCCTTTAAAAGAAAATTACTTTCTTGAGAAAATTTCAGAACTTCAAGTCAAGTATAATCTTGATTAGTATCCAAAGTTCCGCGTCTCATTTTTAACATGAATACAAGACAATTTCATAAATTACCTAAGAAGTTTTATCAAAAAAATGTTCTTGAAATTGCTCGAAAACTAACCGGGAAGTATCTTGTAAAAAAGGAAGGTCAGAAATTCTTAGCAGGCAAAATAGTTGAAGTTGAGGCTTATGCAGATAAAATTGATGAAGCTTCTCACTCATTTAGAGGCATTACAAAGAGGAACCAATTGATGTTCGCGACCGGCGGGAAGATGTATGTTTATTTTATTTATGGAAATCATTTCTGCTGCAATGTAGTCTGTGATAAAGCAGGCTCAGGTTCGGCAGTATTGATCCGCGCTCTTGAGCCTCTGCAAGGAATTGAAGTTATGGCAGAGAGAAGATTTCATAAAAGTGAAATTACCGAAAAAGAATTCTTAAATTTAACCAACGGTCCCGGAAAGCTTTGCAAAGCATTTAATATTTCTAAAGATGAAAACGGAATTGATCTTTGCGGCGATGATATCTTTTTAACTGAAGGAGAAAAAGTTTTAAGGAAAAACATTCTTCAATCCAACAGGATCGGAATAAAGAAATCGAAGGAATTGCCATGGAGATTTCATTTAAAAGATAATCCTTTTGTTTCAGCTAAATGATTCGACCGGAAAACATCTTGCTTGTACGCACTGACCGGATAGGTGATGTTATCCTTTCGCTTCCTCTTGCCGAAGCAATTAAAAAAGAATTTCCGGAGTGCAAAATTACCTTTCTTGTAAAATCTTATACCCTGGATTTAGTAAATGCGCACCCTTTTATTGATGAAGTTTTAACTTTAGATGAAAAGGACAATACTCCAACTATTTTTTCAAATGTAAAGAAAATTAAATCCAAAAATTTTGATAGCTGCATTATCGTTTATCCGACTTTCAGAATAGCATTCATCTTATTTCTTACGCATATTAAAAATCGAATTGGAACCGGATACCGCTCCTATTCATTTTTCTTTACAAAGAAGATCTATGAACATCGGAAGTATGCTGAACTGCATGAACTTCAATATAATATGAACCTGTTGAAAGTATTTGGTATAGAAAAACAAATAGCATTAGGTGAAGTGGATTTTTATATTCAAATTAGCGAAGCAGCAAAGAAGGAAGTTCAACAATTCTTTCTTGAGAATGAAATTGATGGTTCCCGACCATTCATCATTGTTCATCCTGGAAGCGGAGGCAGCGCGGTAGACTTGCCGATAGCTAAGATGAAAGAGTTAGTGCGAAATCTTTTAAACTTAAATGTTACGGTTCTGATTACCGGCAGCAAAAGTGAAAAAGAAATTTGTCAAGCATTAGTACTAAATGAAAACACTATAAATGCCGCAGGAAGATTTTCTCTCTCTACCTTAATTGCATTAATTGATGGATCGTTGATGTTTATTTCCAACTCAACCGGTCCCTTACATATTGCGGCTGCATTGAAAAAATATGTCATTGGGTTTTATCCCAAAATTAATGCATGTTCAGTTCGCAGATGGGGACCATTTACTAAAAAGAAGACTATTTACGAACCCCCAATTGACTGTAACAATTGTACGAGGAAACAATGTGAACAATTACATTGCATGGAGACAATTTCAGTTGACGAAGTTTTTGCCAATATCAAAAAAAATTATATGTTGCTTCAAAAGAACGGAGACTTTTAATGAAAAACAATCCTATCCCGATTCTGTACGGGACTTTACTCTTCCTACTATTCAGTGGATTTCTGCCGGCACAGAATTCGAGGTCAGATTTTCGAAAAATTGAAAACAAAGCTTTTAAAGTTGGTGAAAAATTAACCTTTGATGTCAAGTATGGATTTGTGACGGCAGGCGTTGCGACGATGAGCATTCCGGAATTAAAAAAAATTACGGGGAGAAATACCTACAAAGTATTATTTGAAGTTAATTCCGTTACGAATTTTGATTGGATTTACAAAGTACGCGACCGGTATGAAACCTACATAGATGTTGTAGGAATTTTCCCTTGGCGTTTTGAACAACACATCCGGGAAGGAAATTTTTCGAGGGATTTTTCTGCTTTCTTCGATCAGCGGAAGGGGAAGGCTAAAACTTCCGGTGGTTCTTATGATATTCCTAAATATGTTAATGATATTATTTCCGCTTTTTATTTAGCGCGAACATTTAATTTTTCGAGTATGAAAACAGGGGATAAAGTCAATCTTCAAAACTTTTACAAAGACAAAGTATATGATCTTGATATAAAATATCTTGGTAAAGAAAGAATTACCGTTGGCGCCGGAACATTTGATTGTGTGATGGTTGAACCATTAGTTTTAGAAGGAGGTTTATTTAAAAGCGAAGGAACGATCGTTATTTGGTTGAGCGATGACGAGCTGAGAGTTCCCGTTAAAGTTAAAACAAAAGTTATTGTCGGAGCAATTGATGCGGAACTCACCGCTTTCGAGGGGCTGAACGGGAAATTAAAGGCAAAGAAATAATTTATGGATGATCTCAATAATCAGAAACCTGCTGACGATAACACAAACAAATCCGATGCTGAACATTTAGATGAAAATGGGAAACCGGAATTAAAACCCAAAATATCTCCGGTAAAAGCCGGCTTACTTGGATTGGCGGGAGGTTTTTTCTTCTATCAAATTTTTGGCGGGCTTTTAACCGTTTTGATCTTTGGACTCGATTTAGAAAAAGCAGATGCTAATGCGCTCCGGTTAATAACAATGGCGGGACAAGTGCTTTTTATTCTTTTGCCGGCGCTTATCTTCTCCAAAATTATTTATGAAGATGTGACGCGGGTACTACGATTCCGATCTGCTCCATGGATTGAGATAGCTTTGTTTACCGTTGGTATTATTGCCTTAACGCCAATCCTTCAAAATTATTTGTATCTCCAAAATTATTTTTTTGAACAGCTTGCAAAACAAAACGGATTTATTCAAATGATTAAAGAATCTTTGGATTCATTGGATAAATTAGTTGAAAGCTCTTACGGTACTTTGTTAAAAGTAAATTCGGCAATGGATGGCGCGATCGTAATTGCCGTTGTTGCCATTACACCTGCCGTTTGCGAGGAAGTAATGTTCCGCGGCTATATCCAAAAAAGTTTTGAGCTAAAGTATAAATCATTTTTGGGCGCGCTGATCACTGCAGTATTTTTCGGAATTTACCATTTTAATCCCTATGCATTCATTCCTTTAGTGGCGCTTGGTTTCTTCTTAGGGTATTCTGCTTACAAGAGTAATTCAATCCTGGTTCCGGTTGTACTTCATTTTATAAATAATTTGTCAGCGGTGGTGTTGTTTTTAATTTTTGGAAAATCAGAACTTGAGCAGAGCAAAGTAATTACTGCTGCAGAACTAACCCCAACCCTAATTTCGTTATCATATCAAGTCGTTCTCTTCATTCTCGTTCTTTTGGGAATTCAGTACTATTATCGAAAGAAAAAGCAAACTTTACATACCGTGAGCCGGTAAACAATTATGTTTTACTGTCCAAATTGTAATATTGAGTTTGAAGGATCAGTTGAAAGTTGCAGTCAATGCGGGGCTCAGTTAGTAGATTCAGTTCCGGAAGATTTCATTTTGGATAAAGATAACTTTATTCTGCTTACAATATGTACTCAACTGTACGAAGCAGAAATTATTAAAGCGAATTTGGAGAGTGCCGATATTGACGCAGTTATTTTATCACAACAAGATAGAAGCTACCCTTTTCTGGGCAATGAATCTTCAATAAAAATATTTGTACGAAAAGATGATGAGGAATCTGCCCGCGATTATTTGGAAAATATAAATAAGCAATCTCCTTTAACAAACGAGGAATAACCGTGTCAAATACGTTTGTAAGAATTTTAGTTTCGGTAATATTTATTCCGCTGATATTGGCTATCTGTATTTTGGGAAAATATTTTTTCCTTGGCTTTGCTCTGGTGATCGGAGGATTTGCCTTTTATGAATTTATCACTGTCGCGAAAAACAAAGAAGCTTCTGGTTCGCATTTTATTGGATTGCCCGCAGTGCTGCTGGTTATTCTGAATGTTTATTTTAATTTTCTGGAGTCGTCGCATCTTATTTTTGTTATCGTATTTATTGCCCTTCTGTACGAATTGTTTAGAGATCAAAAATCCGCAATATTGAATTTGGGCGTTACCCTTCTTGGGATTTTTTACATCGGGTTTTTTGTCAGCTCATTAATTTCTGTAAGAGAATATTTTCTAGCATATCAACAGGGCGGTTTTGTGATAATCTCCATGCTTGCTACTATTTGGATCTGTGATTCTGCCGCTTATTTTTTTGGTATCGCCTATGGCAAACACAAATTATTCCCCCGCGTTAGCCCAAAGAAAAGTTGGGAAGGCGCTATCGCGGGGTTTATCTTCTCAATTTTAACCATGCTTACCGCAAAATTAATTTTAGTTGACTTTTTATCGTGGCAGAATGTAATTGTCATCGGAATTATTCTGGGTACGGTTGGGCAAGTCGGTGATTTAATAGAGTCTTTAATAAAGCGTGATGCCGGTGTAAAAGATTCATCAAACTTAATTCCCGGGCACGGCGGCGTATTTGATAGATTTGATTCACTCATTTATTCAGCGCCGGTTGTTTATTTATACATCAGATATTTTATTCTTCAATAAAAGTTTTTCATGGCAAAACAAAATAAAGTCTGTGTTATCACTTTAGGGTGTTCAAAAAACACAGTTGATTCGGAACGGTTAATGCGTCAGCTTGAAGCGAATAATTTTAAACTTCAATCAGATCCGAATGAAGCCGAAACGATTATCATCAACACGTGCGGTTTTATTGAAGCCGCGAAAGAGGAATCGGTAAACACCATTCTCAATGCTATTGCGATGAAAAATGAAGGGAGAATAAAAAAAGTTATCGTTGCAGGCTGTTTATCGGAACGCTACAAAGAAGACCTTCAAAAAGAAATTCCCGAAGTTGATGTCTTCTTCGGAACAGAAAATTATGAGGGAATTATTAAAGAGATCGGCGGCGAATTAAAGCGCGAACTACTCGGCGAACGGCTGCTTACCACACCTACTTACACTGCGTATTTAAAAATTTCCGAGGGGTGCGATAATCCTTGTTCCTTTTGTGCAATCCCGTTAATGCGTGGAAAACATCAAACAAAACCAATCGAAGAACTTGTTAGCGAGACGGAATTTCTTGCCAGGAATAATACCAAAGAATTAATTCTCATCGGGCAGGACACCACTGATTACGGAAAAGATCTCTATCAGAAAAGAAATCTTGCTGAACTCATGAACCGTCTGAGCGATGTAGAAGGGATAGAATGGATCCGCCTGATGTACGTTTATCCATCCCATTTCCCTGATGATTTGATTGACGTAATGGCGAATAATCCGAAAGTTTGTAAATACATTGATATTCCTCTTCAACACATTTCCGATGATGTGTTGCGTTCGATGCGAAGGGGAATAACAAAGCGCAGAACGGTTAAGACGTTAAATGAACTGCGAGAGAAAATTCCCGGTGTAACAATTCGCACTACTTTTATTGTCGGTTATCCGAACGAAACAAAAAAAGATTTTGAGGAACTCTGCAATTTCGTTAAGGAATTTAAGTTTGACCGCATCGGAGTTTTTACCTATTCGGTTGAGGAAAATACACCAAGCTATCTTTTAGGCGATCCGATTCCCGAGAAAGAAAAAATCCGCAGAAAAAACAAACTGATGAAAATTCAGCAAGATATTTCTCACAATAGAAACCGTTCACTTATCGGAAAAGAGTTTAGGATTGTAGTTGATGGAAGGGAAGGAGATTATTATATTGCCAGAAGTTATAGAGACGCACCTGAAGTTGACGGCGAGGTTCTAATTCCCGCCAAAAACAAATTATTAAAAGTTGGGAAGTTCTATAACGCAACGATTTTTGATTGTAACGAGTATGATCTTTATGCAAATGTTTAATGGCGGAAATATGAAATTGCTAAAAATTGTGTTGGCTTTGATGGTCGGCGGACAACTCTTCGGGCAGGTTGAACAATCTACTGATACATATAATAAATTAGGCTTACCGGCTTTTTACTATGAACTTCTTAACTATAAGAGCGAAAATTCATCCGCCACCCGCGTTGATGTTTTTGTACAGGTTCCCTTTAATTCTCTTCAATTTATTAAAGACGGTACCGGATTTAAAGCCGAATATACCGTTACGGTTACAGTTTATGACAAAGAGAAGGAAACGTTACTCACGGAAAAACTTTGGAATGAAAAAATTGTATCGCAAGAATTTGATCAAACACATTCGCGCTCAAATTTTAATTTGAGCCTCAAATCATTTTCACTTACACCGGGGGACTATTTTTTTATCATCTTCGTTGAAGATAAAGACTCCAGAAAAAAGAGTTCGTATGAAACAATGTTCACCGTAAAACAGTTTGGAGTTCCAATTGATATAAGTGACATCCTCTTTGTTGGAAATAAAATGGCGGTGAACGGAAAAGAAAAAGTTTTTCCAAACATCTCGAAGATCATTTCAACTGCCGAAGGCAAAATATCCGTTTAC
The DNA here is from genome assembly GCA_001871325.1 of Ignavibacteria bacterium CG1_02_37_35. GTDB lineage: Bacteria > Bacteroidota > Ignavibacteria > Ignavibacteriales > Ignavibacteriaceae > UBA1563. The sequence continues at coordinate 9,177 of MNVA01000161.1, read as the reverse complement.
GCTGAAGTTTATGCCGATTCAGCCACTCTTGTTTTGATGAAGTTTTACATCTCTTCAAAAGATAAAAAAGCGCTAATCGAGAAAACCTCGGAAAGAGATTTGCAGAGAGGGATCAATCGAATTTCACTTGAGACGGACAGTATCCACCTCTCACTAGATAATTATGCGTTTACCCTGCAGGTTGATGATTTGAACTCATCAAAAAAAGTAAAGACAAGTAAAGGATTCTTCGCCCGGATCGAGGGCGTTCCGCCAACCATTACAAATATTGACAAAGCCATTTCGCAATTGATCTATTTGGCTTCTTCGAATGAACTTGATTCAATAAAAGAAGGAAAAAATCCGGAGGAAAAACTCGAAAGGTTTTTAAATTTCTGGAAAGTTAAGGACCCGAATAAAGCTACCCCCGAAAACGAAGCGTTTAATGAATATTACCGGCGGGTGGAATATGCCAACCTCCATTTTTCTAATTATACGGAAGGCTGGAAGTCGGATATGGGAATGGTATACATTATTCTTGGCGCACCCAATTCGGTTGAACGTCATCCATTTGAATATGATTCAAAACCATACGAAGTATGGGAGTATTATCAAATCAACCGGCAGTTTGTTTTTGTAGATAATACAGGGTTTGGAGATTACCGCTTAACCGCACCCTTCTATAACGATTTGAATCAATACAGATAGACAGCATGATCCTTTCTGTTACCATTAATCCTCTGCTCGAAGTATGTCTGAATTATCGTGATATTTCATTCAACACTGAAAATAGAAACGGTAAACTTACTTATCGCGCCGGCGGTAAAGGAATAAATGTAAGCCGGCAATTAAAGTATTTACAAACCAGGAGTTTTGGTTTTACTTTTTTAGGAGGATCTACCGGAAAGATTTTCCGCTCGGTTTTAGAGAAGGAAGAACTTTCTTTTTCATTTATCAGAACCGAAAGTGAAACTCGCATAGCCTCACTTCTTGTGGATGAATCTAGGAAAACGGTTTCGACTTATTTTCAAGAAAACAACGTGGTTAGTAAAGCAGAGGCAGATGAATTTAAAATAAAACTTGATAAGATGATTCAGAATTGTGAGATAGTTGTCTTCTCCGGTTCTTCCCCTTCTTCTGCGGCGGAGGATATCTTCCCTTACGGAATTTCGCTCGCGAATAAGTATGACAAGATTTCCTTGCTTGATACGTATGGCAGTCACCTCGAAAGTTGCATAGACGCTTCCCCGACGATCATCCACAACAATGTTGAAGAACTTGAAAAATCATTACAAGTAAAAATGAAATCAGAAAAAGATAAATTATATTTTCTTGACCATCTCTATCAAAAGGGAATAAAGCAGGCGTTTATTACTGATGGAGAACATCCGGTTCTCGCTTCAAACTTCGATTACCATTTTAAAATAAATCCGCCCGGAGTTGGATGGGTGAATCCGACCGGAAGCGGCGATGCTTTTGTTGCGGGAGTTGTTTACGGCTGGCACAATGATTTTGTTTTTGAAGAAATTTGTAAACTTGCCGTTGCACTTGGCGCGGCGAATGCCGGGCGGATTGATGTTTGCAATGTGGCTTTAGACGAGGTGAACAGGTTCCGGGATAAGGTAATCGTTGAATCAGTCGGCAAAAAAATGAAAATATTAAATGATTCACCTCAGTAAAGCCTTCGTCTTTCTTTCTATTTTTTCACATCTTCTTCTATCGCAGACCACCGTGAAAGTTATTTTTTACGGGAACAAAGCTATTTCAGAAAAAACACTTTCGGCAGAAACTTCATCAATCGGTATGAAATTTCCGGCAGATAGTGTCCTAACAAGGGTAAGCGAAAAACTCCATCAAATTTATAACGATGCAGGCTATCATCATCTCGGATTAGACAGCATTGTCTCCTTTCAAGATGAAGACACTTCATCTCAAGGAATGAAAATTTTCATTGCTGAAGGTGAGCCGACAAATATTCATCGTATCCTACTTAGCGGAATTGATTCTGTGGATGACAATAGCATCTTACGGGAAGCGGAATATTTAGCAGAAACAATCTTCTCTAAACAAGCAATCGAGAGCTTCATCGAACTGATATTTAATAAGCTGGATGATAAAGGTTTTCCTTTCGCCAAAATTAAAATTGAATCAATTTCTTTTTTCAGCGATTCGTCTTCTCAAAAATATTTTGCAGACATTTACCTTTCAGTTAATAAAGATAAAGAGGGCAAGATTGACCGATTCGAAATAGTCGGGAATAAAAAAACTAAAGATTACGTTATCCTTCGTGAACTTGGTATACAATACCAAGAAAAATATTCGCAGAAAAAGATCAACGAAATTCCCAAAAGGTTGAACCGTCTACGCTTTTTTGAGCCGGTTGCAGAACCGCTGTTTTATTTTTCACAGAAAGAAGAAGGCATTCTACAAATTGATGTAAAAGAAAAAGAGACGAATAATTTCGACGGGATTATTGGCTATCTCCCCGGAGATACAAAAACCGGAAGCGGCTATTTTTCCGGTTTAGTAAATGTTAGTTTGAGAAACCTCTTCGGCACCGGCAGAGCGGCTGCTTTTCGCTGGCAGAAAATTGACCGCCTCTCGCAGGAGCTTGAACTAAAATATTTTGAACCGTGGATATTTGAATTTCCCTTTCATCTTAATTTTGGTTTGTTTCAAAAAAAACAGGACAGCTCATTCGTACAGCGTACCTACAGCTTCGCGCTTGATTACACCGCTTCAAGCGATATCACTGTTTCCGGAACTTTCGATTATGAAAAAGTTATTCCATCGCTTAATGATTACGGATTTATTTCAGTATTCGATGCAACTTCAATTTCTACCGGACTTACTCTTAGATATGATTCACGCGATGATCCATACTCCCCGACCGAAGGGATCTATTTTGCGAATGCCTATGTTTACACAAGAAAAAACATAAACGGCCCGGTGCGGTTGGTTACTTCATCAACTGAGACCAAAGTAATTCATCAAAAAATTGTTGCTGACTTTAACATTTACTACGAACCGTTTAAGCGCCAGGTTTTGGCTCTGGGAATGCATGCAAAAGAATTGCAAGGTCCGCAAATTGAGATTTCCGACATGTTTTTATTAGGCGGAACGAATTCTCTGCGCGGGTATCGTGAAAATCAATTCCTGGCTTCGCGGATTGCATGGGTTAATTTTGAGTACCGTTTCCTTTTAACCAGACGGACTTTTGCATTTTCTTTTTTTGATGCCGGATATTTCTTGCAAAGAGAAAATCATGAACTTAATATCCTTAAATCTTCCGGAACAAAGATCGGGTATGGAATCGGTCTGCATATAGAAACAGGACTTGGCATTTTAAATGTTAATTTTGCCTTTGCGAAAGGTGATTCATTCAGCGAAGGGAAAATCCATTTTGGCATTATAAATGAATTTTAAGAAATCAAAGAAGAGCATTCTATCAAACTTATAAAAATCATTCGTCCGGCTAATGTAACGATAACTTTTTTTTCAGTTCTCGCCGGGGGATTTATTTGCTCCGTGAATAAAAACATTTCTTTCAAATTACTCTTAGCGGCAGTTGCCGCAGCCTTTATTGCAGCTTCCGCAAACATCATTAATGATTATTTCGATATTGAAATTGATAAAATAAACCGCCCGGAGAGAATTCTGGCAAGCGGCGAACTGAACGTGCGGACGGCGTTGATTATTTATTTCTTTTTTATACTTGGGGGAACTGCCTTATCTTCTCTAGTACATGTTCAAGCGATGCTGGTTGTTGTTGGTTCAATAATTCTGACTTTTTTTTATTCTTACAAGATTAAGAAAATTCCATTACTGGGAAATGCAGTTGTGGCTTTTATGACCGGACTGGCATTTCTCTTCGGTGGCGTTGCTGTTGGTAAAATTAGCGCTGCGGTCTTCCCGTTTATTTTTGCTTTCACCATAAATTTTATGAGGGAAGTTGTAAAAGATATGGAGGATACTGAGGGAGACACACGCGCAAATGTTTTTACTTTCCCCGTAAAATATGGATTTGAAAACGCGAAGACGCTGCTTTATGTAGTCGGACTTTTCCTGCTCATTGCGATGTTGATTCCGTATCTCTTAAAAATCTTTAATGCAAAATATTTGGCAGTCATTGCAGGAAGTGTTGTCCCGATGTTGGTTTACAGTATGTATATTCTGCATAAAGGGAATGACAGAGCATCCTATGGCAGGGTAAGTTTTCTACTAAAATTACAAATGGTATTTGGTTTGATCGCAATCTTGTTGGGCGTATGAAAAAATATGACGATACATTTCGAAACAAAAAAATCCGGTTGATCGCCGGTATTGATGAAGCCGGGCGAGGTCCATTAGCAGGTCCGGTCGTTGCCGCCGCTGTCGTTTTTCGTCCTTCAACATTTATTGAAGGAGTGAACGATTCTAAAAAACTCTCGGCGGCGAAGCGTGAAAAGCTTTTCGTACAGATTACAGAACACGCGCTGGCTTTTGCTTTTGAAGTTATTCCTCCCACTGCCATTGACAAAATTAATATTTTGCAAGCCTCACTCCTGGCGATGAAAAGATCAGTTGAAAAATTATCTGTCGTTCCTCACCTTCTATTGATTGACGGCAACAAAACTTTTCCGACCGCGATTTCTAAAAAAGCGATCGTGAAAGGAGATGCAAAATCATTCTCCATTGCAGCGGCTTCAATTATAGCTAAAGTTGTGCGTGATGAGATAATGGTAAAACTTTCAACAGAATTTCCTCAATATAAATGGGAGAAAAACAAAGGCTACGGAACCGCCGAACACATTTCAGCTATAAAAAAATATGGCGCCGCGAAGTACCATCGAAAAACTTTTTTAAAAAACATTCTATCCGGAGAACAACTTGCAATCTTCAACTAAAGAAAAAGGAGACAGAGGAGAAGAACTTGCCGTTTCCTTTCTTGTTAATAAAGGTTTTGAAATTATCGAACGGAATTACCGCTATGGAAAAGGGGAGCTTGATATTATTGCCAGATATGAAGGTTTTCTTGTTTTTGTGGAAGTGAAATCGCGCGAAAGTTTAGACTATGGTTTCCCTGAAGAAGCAATTACAAGGAAGAAAATAACTCAAATTAGAAGAATCGCAGAAGGTTATCTCGCCGAAAAAAACATCACGGATGAGAATATCCGGTTCGATGTCGTCGCTATTTTGTTCTTAAATAATGAGGTTTCTATCAATCATTACGAGAATGCTTTTTAAAGAGTTAGCAAAAATAATCTTCACAAAATGGTTAGAATATTTAGGTAATAAAATACTGCACCGAATGGATGAACGAAGATGATAGGATGAATGGTTGAATGGATGAATGGTTTTAATTTAAAACTAATTGATGGTTCAATGTTTTTCATTCAACCCTTCAACTTAAATTATTTAGACATGGTTTCACCAGGCGATGTATTGTACGTAAAAATGTTTCTTGAATTAACATTTTTTGTTATTTTTATTTTAACAAAAGAAAAGAATCTAACTTTATGCTGAATCCTCGTGAATAGTAAATCAAAAAAACATAGCGCCGTGTATAATAGCATTACAGGATTCCTCTTGGGGGTCGGGCAGTTGTTTGAATTTTGCTTCCGCTTTTTAAAAAATGTTTTCCTTCCCCCGTATGAGTTTCACGAAATTAAAAAACATATGGACGAACTCGGTGTGAAAACATTGCCGATAGTAAGCGTGACAGGATTTATCATCGGCGTTGTGCTTGCGATGCAGAGCGAGCCGATCCTGGCGCGCTTCGGCGCTGAATCTGTACTTCCTGCAATGGTTTCGCTGTCTGTCGTTCGAGAACTTGGTCCCGTTATTACCGCGTTAATTTTTGCGGGGAGAGTAAGCTCCGGCATCGGCGCGGAACTTGGCTCAATGCGGGTAACCGAGCAGATAGACGCAATGGAAGTCTCTGCAATTGATCCGTTCCGCTACTTAGTTGTTACGAGGGTTGTCGCCTGCTCATTCATCTTGCCGGTACTAACGCTCTACGTAGTGTTTCTTGCAATATTTGGCGGCTATCTGGCAATGATCTTATCGCAGGGGATGTCGTTACAGCTTTATGTCGTCTCGGTTGTTGAAGCCATAAGATTTGGTGACATCATCCCGGGGATCGGGAAAACATTTTTCTTCGGATTTATTGTCGGCATCGTCGGGGCATTTAAAGGGTACAATGCTGATAAAGGAACAGAAGGAGTCGGTAAAGCCTCCACTACTTCTGTTGTTCTTTCTTCATTATTGATTTTAGTAACCGATACCGTGCTTGTAAAAATTACGTTGTGGATATGGCCATAGAAATGGTTAAAATATCGCACATCTCAAAAGCATTCGATGATTTTGTTGTTCTTGATGATGTCTCTCTTTCGGTAAACCACGGGGAGAATCTTGTTGTATTCGGCAAAAGCGGAACGGGGAAAAGCGTTCTCTTAAAATGTATGGTGAAGCTCTTGGTTCCCGATGCGGGAGAAGTTTTTATCGAAGGCAAAAATGTCCATACCATCTCAAATGCCGAATTAACAGAACTGAGGAAAAACATTGGATTCCTTTTTCAAAGCGCAGCTTTGTATGATTCGATGTCGGTAAGTGAGAATCTTGCTTTCCCGTTAATAAGAAATTTCTTCTTTACTAAACAAGAAGTTGAAGCAAAAGTAAAACGCGCTTTGGAGATGGTCTCGCTTGAACATGCGGTTGATAAAATGCCCTCCGAACTTTCCGGCGGGATGCGTAAACGGATCGGGCTTGCCCGTTCAATTATTACTGAACCGAAATTAATGTTGTACGATGAACCAACGACAGGTCTTGACCCGATCACGACCAAAGAGATTAGCCGGTTAATTCGGGATTTACAGAATGAACTTAAGATGACCTCCATAATTATCACGCACGATTTAGCCTGTGCGCAGATCATTTCGGATAGAGCCGTCGTTTTAGAAAAAGGGAAACTTAAATATGAAGGAAGTTTGAAGGAATTGACCGCTTCATCGGATCCCTTTTTACATGATTTTTTCACGAGTGATATAATAGAAGATTAGCGGAGTTTTTATGGAATCAAAAGGCAGCACTATCCGGCTGGGAATATTTATTCTCATCGGTTCAATACTTTTTCTTGTGGCGGTTTTTCTTTTAGGCAACAAGCAATCTCTTTTTTCTTCGACATTTGAAGTAAAAGCCTACTTTTCTACTATCGAAGGATTGCGTAAAGGTGCTTTGGTTCGTCTGAGCGGAATTGAAGTTGGAAATGTTAACGATCTAAGAATAATGAAAGACTCGCTGGCAACGGTTGAAGTAACGCTCCGTTTGGTAGCTGACATTAAACCCTTTCTGAAGGAAGATACTCGCGCTTCCATTGAAACCGAAGGACTTGTCGGAAACAAAGTAATTGTTTTACACGTCGGTTCAAATGCTTCCAAGCAAATTGAGAGCGGCGGAACCATTCAAGCAGATGATCCTCTTAATTTTGGCGCGTTGGTGAACGAAGCAAAAGGAACGCTGGAATACACCAAAGATATGGCGAAGAATCTCGCCGAGATCGTAGCTAAAGTAAACGAGGGCTCCGGTTCAATCGGCAAGCTTGTAAATAATGATGATCTTTACAACAACACAAACAGACTTATCATTACGGCGGATAGAAGTCTCGGTTCAATTTCTTACAAACTTGATACCCTTGCAAACGTGGTTAACACGTTAGGCGCAGATGTTCAATCTGTTGTACGTAATGTTGATCACTCAATAAAAGGTATTGATGACCTCATAAAAAATGTGCAGGATGGGCAAGGGGTATTGGGGAAGCTGCTTTCCGAAAAATCTCCGCTTGATAGTTCTCTCGCTTCGGTATTTACTAACTTGATAAAGATAACGGAAGAAACAAAATTAGGAACGGAACGTTTCTCCGAAAATATGGAAGCGCTGAAATATAATTGGCTCTTCAAAAGTTACTTTGAACAGCGGGGAATGTACGACAAACCCGGCTACGAGCAAAAGCTTGATAAATTCTTAGAAGATATTAATACCCGTATCAAAATTCTTGATGACCGCATTAAGAGGCTTAATAGTATAATGAACGATAAAAAATTAGGAAGTGTTAATTAGATAGTGGCAAAACGATCCTAGGCAAAGTGGTTAGTATTTTAAAATAAGTCAGGGAGAATGGATGAATGAAAGAATGGTTGAATGTTTTCCATTCAGTCATGCAATCATGCAATCATTCTTCCAAAATTATTTGTTTTTTGTGACTTCCGGTTTATCCGGGTTATGTAAAAGATTTTTATTATTCTAAAAATTATTTTATTTTTACTGCCAACAACCGCATTTAAAAGAAAGTTTTAAACGCGGGGTTAAAAATAAAATGGTTTTCAACAATAGAGGAGGTTCTGTTTGATGTCCATACACCTAAAAATTACCAACTGTAAAAACCAATACAGTTAGGTAGAGAACTAATTGCGGAAGCCTATCCCGCTTCAAAAAGCGCTTTCAGCAAGGGGCAGTTAGTTCTAAACCCAACCAAGTAAATCAAAACAAATTATTTAAAATGATTGAAGTTGCAACAAAGTGTTTCCTTCGTGGAACTTCGTGTCTTCTTCGAGTTACTTCGTGTAACAAAATTCTTTCACGAAGTATCACGAAGATTTTCACGAAGGCACACGAAGAACAGTTCATTAACAGATCGTAATAAAGGAATAAAACAAAAAAAGACTCCTTCCCGGGTCAGTTTGCCAAGAAGGAAACTAAGTTTGGCTCTTAGCTATCTTAGATTGGAAGGAACGAAACTAACATTTGCTTCTTGCTATCTTAGTTTGGAAGGAACGAAACTGACATTTGCTCCTTACTATCTTAGTTTACAAGGATGCAAACTTAGTTTGCAATGAATTAAAATGAAACAAAAAGGAACAAAAGTTCGATTTTGACGAAAAAAGGAGGTTTTCAATGTTGCCGATGAAATCTACGGCATTTATAACAAGGCAGGCAAGGAAATTAATAAACTATACAACTTTGCATTAACTGTAGAAATAAGCGAATTTGGAGATGACTCCGACGAATAGGAACAACTCAGCGGTACAAGAAAATCTGGCAGAAAGAAGCCGGTAAGAAAACCGAAAGTCTAACGGTTTAATTCTGTTTGTGAAGAACGTTTCTCTTAAAGGATGATGGATGAGAGGAGAGCTTGTTTATCATCCTTGGGAGGATGAAGAC
>MNVA01000029.1 GCA_001871325.1 Ignavibacteria bacterium CG1_02_37_35 | reverse complement strand
TTGAAGGTTTCTTAGCAAGATTTTAGAGGTGCCCCTATGAGATAAACCGCAAAGACAAGACCATTATCGTGCATTTTGTCGGTCATCGTAAAGATATTTACAAGTTAAAGTAGAACACTTTTTCTTTTGATACCTAACGGCGGTTATGTTAAAAGCCAACACGCCGTATTAATTATTAAAACTTTTCTCTTAACCCGCGACTTTAGTCGTGGAGATTTACACCATACCTTATTCCACAACCGATTTATTGATTTACAATTTAAATTGTAAGTACAGAACAGTCAAATGAAGTACTTACAAAAACAAGCCAGACACTTTGGCTACACTGAGTTCATTAGTAGCAACAGGTTATTTGGTTTATCTACTTTACCTTTATTTCCCATCATAATTGAACCCAGCGTGGTATATAACAGGATATTTAATTTAATAGCATTGGTCATTTATTTTTCTTTATTCAAATAATTCCTCATAACATTTCGATAGGATTAAGTTGATATCTCTTTAAAGAGGTTTTATAAAGATTATAAAAGAATGCACTATCCACCCCCTCATCTCCTAAAAATTGCCTAACATAATCAAAAGAAGCTGTAAGAATATTCCACCTAACGGCATATTGTTTACCCTGGAAACTACCTATAAAATAATGATCAATAGAATTTATATTAAAATTATTTCTTAATGCCAAAATTTCTCTATTTAACTCTTTTGTGTAATGATCTTCTCCAAAATTACTTTCTAAAAACAATCTGAGTTCATTACATCTATTTTGCGAATCTAGTGTAAAATAGTATAAATCCTCATTACAAAAAGTTGATACAATATCATCATAATTTCCAGTTACTATATATGATAATTGATCAAAATCAAATAACAACCCCTTAAAAAATGATTTAAACATATATCATCCTAATATTAATTTTAGGAAAGGTTTTCCAGTTTTTCACATTAGTCTATTAACCAATCATCCTTCTCAAATTTAATATTGCCCATATTATCTTGAAATAATCTAATTGATATTGGAATTAATCGGTGATAAGTCATGTTTACTTCAAAAGCTGCACAATCATCAGGAAATATCTTATGACTTGCTTGAACAAAGAAACCAATAGGAACTCCTTTCAATAACATTTCCCAATCCAATTCATAGCTTTTAAATCTTATAATTCTATTCTCTCGAAAAGAATTAATCTGACTATCTCCTAATGTTCCAGAATCTTCCATAAATTGATCTTCATCTTCAATAAAATCAATTAATTCATCAGAAGTTTTTCCATTTTGATAAGCTATTCTACAAACTAAGTACTGTGATAAAATTAAAACTTCAGGAATAGATATGTTTTTAGATTGAATTTCTAATATTTTACTTGATAAAAAGTCAATATTGTATCTCATTAATTCTTTTGAGATTTCATTGCCAAAGTTTGAATCTAAATAACTCATATTTTATCATTCTCAGTTCTTAATTCAGGTATTTTTAAGCATATAACGGTGTTGCGTTTAGTATATTATTCTGACCAACTTGTTATTCTTTTGGTATTATAATCAAACCAAATACTACTATAACCATATCTCCAATTTATACTATATTCGCTCTGGCTTATATTGCTTGGGTCACCAAATAAATCTCTAACTGCATCTAATGACATTCCGATATACAACTTTCTCCAATTAGCCTTAACGAAATGCGGTTTAATCTCTTCCTCTGCCTTTATTGGTGTAGTAGCAACTCCTGGCGATATCATATTTTCTAACTTGCTGATTCTTAACTCTAAACTATCAATTCTTTTTTGTAGCGCTTTATTTGATTGTGTAAACGAGGATATTGAGGCAAGAATGAATAAAGCTAAAATTAATCGTTTCATATTTAACTCCTTTTGTAAAAAAAGACCTCGAGAAAAGTATTTTTTTTTGATTCAATGTTCGATAAAAATAGGGAAAAGGTAGCATAATAAAAATAATGCAGAAATAAAGGCACCTCATTTCTCAATAATTATTATGCCAATGTCTATTTATAACATTCTTCTTTTTCATGCACCATAGATAACTCATAGAGTCTTCTGCCGACAGTATCTAGTGGTGGAATATTATATTCGTTTTTTTTAGTTACACCAAGTTTTTTCATTTCTTCATAGAAATCTTTCTGAAGTTGAAATCCGGTGGTTTCAAAAGTATCTTTTTGTTCTTTTACGGCTTTGCTAACTTTTTTTGAAATGACCATTGCTGTTACCTTTAAAAATAATTTTTACTATGCAGGAAAATTCTAAAATTTGATCTGACTATGTATTCAATAAGTATATCATTATAGGAACAAATTAAATTTCTTAACTTATCATCGGAAGAATAATCATCAATTTCAAGTTTAATAATTTCCCTTAATGTTTTAATTCCTATCATTCTTCCGTGCGAATGCCATAACTTGTTATCGCCAAGCATTACTGCGATGTGTTTAGCTCGTTCAACTTTTTCTTTGTGTGTTACCTTTTTCCCTTTTTTTGAAGGATTTGTTCCGTGTATTTTCCAATTCGCAAATTTATACTCTACGAGCCATTTTTTTAATAGTGTGATAGTAAGGTTCTTCGCTTGTTCGTATCTGCTAAGTAATGCCAAATCTTGATTCTGCAAAATAACAAATTCTGCAGGAGTTAAAGTGTTTTTCCTGGATTTATCAAGTAATTTTTCAACTTGATCAAGATATCCTAATGCCGGCACATATTCTTTCCCATTAAATACTTGGGGATCAATTGGGCCGAGTGAAGAGGAGTAATCCATAAATATTTTATTACCTGCCATGCAGAATATAGTACCTGCAGACATCGCATAATCCGGCACTATAAAGTATATCTCCTTATAATGATAGCGAATAATATCTACCATTTTTTCAACGCTTTCAACACTCCCTCCCGGTGTGTTTAAAAATATAACAAGTTTTTCTTTAGTCCCATTCTGGCTTTTACGATTCTCAATAAAATCTCTAAAAAGTTTTTCGTAAGCGTGATGTATCTCTCCATAATAAAAAACTACATCGGCATCGAAATGTTGTTCAAGTCCATCAAGTTTTTGTAATAGAGTATCTTTAACCGTTTTATCAAAGATGGGCATATTAATACTTAGTTTTTATTATAAAATCTTTTTTCTTCAAGTGCAAAATAACCGGAACGTTAACTTTAATCAAGAAATAATTTCCAAAATCTTTTTTTTGTATCTCCGGGGTTTGACTCCGAAAAATCATAAATCAAAAATCTCCGACAGTTGTCATCAACCACCTGAGCTATAGCAGGCAGCCTCGCTCTAGTAAGTATTACCCTATTCTTAGATTGCTGTTTTCAGCATTAGCCCTCAGCAGAAATTTTTATGTTTGGGACAATTGGTTTGAGTTCAACTTCGCTTTGAATATAATTCGGCAAATCAAAGATCCTTTTCCAATCATTAAGATAGTCCTGTCTCAATTCTTCTTTTTTATGAGGGTCCTTTTCATTTTTAGCTATTTGCAGTTTTAGTGAGTATCCATCAACTAATTTTATTACTATGTCAAATTCTTTTCGAGTATTCTTTTCAAGAAAAAGACAATTGTTAATCCAAAAGTTTCGCACTTCATTAGTCACCTTGATACGATCCCCTGCTGGAGTGTGAATAACCCAAACCAGTTTATACCATTGAGAAAAAGCTTCTTGGTGGGCAGATAATCTCTTTTCTATTGCAACTAGGCGGAATTTTACTTTCTGATCATACAATTGAACAAAAAGAGTGATGAACGCACCTACGAAAATTCCAAATATTGTTAGTAAAGTTTCCATAGTTATATCCTTATACTATTTACCATAATAGAAAAGTAATTATTGTACTTGCTGATGTTCTAAAAGTAGCATCTGTTTAAGAAGGTAAATTTAAAATGCAACGGTTTATTCAAAAAAAATCAAAAACCATTACACTTTAAACTCTTTAATTATCTTCTGTATCTGTTCTTCACTAATTCCGGTACCGTATTCGGGTTGATTTGTAAATAATGATGAAGTTTTAAGCAACTTCATTCCCAACATCCTTTTGCATCCAGTCTGGGAGTGGTTCACCTATTGCTAAAGAATAAATGGTTTCGGGTGCAATATCAATTTCACCATCCCAAGTAAGTACACCGAATTCTTTATTAAGCTTTACGTTTTTAAAAAATCCCGGATCATTAAATTTGGAAAAAACCCCACCTTTGTTTTTATATTCTTCAAGATTTACAATTCCCGATTTCCCATCTTGAAATTTTACTTCAACTAAGTAGTTCTTGAGATATTTGGCTTCAACAATTTCGTAATACATATTTACTCCAACTAAAATAAAGGTTCAATCTTTATTAATTGTTTTTTCTCTTCGGCAAGTTCCCAGTCAATTAAAAGTTCTTGCTGGTGTTTACTTGTCCATTCCGTAACCAAAGCCAAAGCTTTAGGAGGTAAAGAACCTTCGGCAATTCCAAAATCTTTGATTCTTATTACTGCTTTATATTCTCCATAAGAAACATGAAAATGTGGTGGATTATGTTCGTTATAGAACATCGCAATAACAATTCCGTAGAATCTGCTAATCTCTGGCATTTTTATTCCACTACACTTTAAATTCTTTAATAATTTTCATTATCTGTTCTTCGCTTATTCCTGCGCCGTATTCAGTTTGTTTGGCTTTCTTTTCGGTGTTGTAGTTTTGGTTTACAGCCGGATTTCCTGCACGGGCTCTCAATCGGTCTTCTATCTCTTGAATAAAACTTCCACCTTGTTGTGTAAAAGAAGATGAAGTTTTTCCATTGTTGATCGGATTCGTTTCAAACGCGAGATATTTTATGTTCATCAGATGTTTTGCCGAAACATTTTCTGAAATTATTGAACCGCCCCAGGTACCGGGTCCAAGCGTTAATGAAGGAAGCAGAGAAGTTGTAAATCCAACAGCGCCAAGTGATGCGACGGTATTTACCAAAATTCTGAATGCAGGTTTTTCAAATGCGAATTTCATAATTATTTCATTATCGTTACAATGAATTGCCATTGTATGTCCAACGCCGCCGAACTGAAGTAACTCGATACATTTATGGCAGCCTTCGAGCCAGCCGTCAACTGTGTAAAACGCTAAAATGGGAGAAAGTTTTTCATACGAAAGTGTTTCTTGTTTTCCAACTTCAGTGCATTCGGCAATTAAAACTTTAGTTGACTCGGGAACCAAAAATCCGGCGTAATTTGCAATCCAAACTGCTGGCTTGCCGACTATTTCAGGATTTATTTTCCCATCTTTTAATATTGCTTTACCGAGTTTTAATTTTTCTTCTTCATTTACAAAATAGCAGCCTAACCGTTTTGCTTCTTCAATAGATTTATCACGCAGCGGACGATCAACTATCATCGCTTGCTCGGAAGAGCAGAGTGTTCCGTTATCAAAAGTAGTTCCGTAAACGATATCAGCAACAGCTTTTTTATAATTTGCAGTTCGCTCAATAAAAGCGGGAACGTTTCCAGAGCCAACTCCGTAGGCGGGAGTGCCTGAACTGTATGCTGCTTTAACCATTGGGTTACCACCGGTTGCAAGAATGACGGCAATATTTTTGTCGTGCATTAATGCGTTGGTTCCTTCTAGGGTCGGAATTGTTAAGCACTGTATCAATCCTTTTGGCGCACCGGCTTTTTCTGAGGCATCAGAAAGAATGTGTAAAGCTTCGGCTGTACAATTTACCGTATGCGGATGCGGACTTACGACAATTCCGTTTCTGCATTTCAACGAAATTATCGCTTTGAACATTGCTGTTGATGTTGGATTGGTTGAGGGAACAAGCGCAGCGACTACTCCCATCGGTTCAGCGATTTTTAAAACTTTTCCTTTGTGAAGACTTTCAATCACCCCGACTGTTTTTAGCTCTTTAATAGAATCATAAACATTTTTTGTCCCGAATTGATTCTTGATTACTTTGTCTCGAACATTTCCGAAACCGCTTTCACCGCACGCCATCTTTGCAAGCTTCTCAGCGTTCTGATATCCGGCGTCAGCCATCGCTTTAATTATTTTATCAACTTGTTCTTGACTGTAATGTTTAAACTCAAGCTGCGCTTCTTTAGCTTTGCGGGCTAAATCACGCGCTTCTTGGATTGACTGAAGATCTTTTTCCAACTGCATTGTTTCCTCGAAAAGTTGCTGCAAATATAGAAAGAAGTAGAAAGAGTTTCAATCTGAATTTATTTAAATAACTCTTTTAATTTTTGATACCCCGTTTTGCTTACCGGAAGTTTCTTTCCGTCGTTGAGCGTTACCTGGTAGGATTCTTTTTCCAGGAGATCAATTTGCTTAATTGCTCCGGTAGCCGCGATAAATGAGCGGTGGATTCTTACAAAATTTGTTTCATCCAGATGTTCTTCAAAATATTTCATCGTCTTTTGTTTTAAATATTTTGCCTTGCCGGTATGGACGTAAACATAATCATCCTGCGCTTCAAGAAATTCAACTTCTCCTATGGGAATGATATGAATTCTCGTTCCGTTTTTTATCAATATTTTGTCAAGCTTTTCTTCTGAGTTTTTAACGGAAAGCAACTCATCGTAGGACGTCTCCTCATGTATTTCATGTGAGAGTTTTTCAAATGTCTTTTTCACCGCGTTGTTAAATCGTTCGGCGGAGAAAGGTTTTAAGAGATAGTCTACCGCATTCATCTCAAATGCTCTTATTGCATATTGGTCGTAAGCGGTAGTAAAAATAATTTCGGGAGGATTGTTGAGCAGCTCCAGCATTTCAAATCCGGTAAGTTTCGGCATCTGAATATCAAGAAAAATAAAATCGGGTTTTTTCTCTTGAATTACTTTTATTCCTTCAAAACCGTTCTCGCATTCTGCGGTCACTTCAACGTTGGGGAATTCTTCCAAATATTTTTTTATCAGTTGCCGCGCCAAAGGTTCGTCGTCAACAATTATGATGCGATAGTTATGCTTCATTAAGTACATCATTTTTTAGTGGAATAAAGAGAAGAACGCGGAAGATATTTTCATCTTTTTCAATTTTAATTAAGTCGTCTTGCCGGTAGAGAATTTTCATCCGCTTGCTGATGTTGGTTAACCCGATCCCTTCTCCTTTGTGCTTCTCTCCTCCGTCGGTAAAATTATTTTCTACTGTTATTTTAATATAGTCCGAGAACTTTTCAGCAGTGAATAAAATGCGTACTTTTTCTATCGCTTCGTAAACGCCGTATTTAATAGAATTCTCAAAAAGCGGTTGCAGGATCATGGAAGGGATTTCTTCTTTCAAAAGCGTATCGTCAACCTTTTCTTCAAAAGAAAATTTATCACCGAAACGGATCTTCTCGATATCCACATACATCCGGCAATTATTCAATTCATCTCCTAAAAGAGAATAAGGTTTTGTGTTCGTCAACGTAGAGCGCATAAAGTCAGCTAGTTTAATAGTCATGCTTCCCGCTTTTTCTGATGAAATGTGTGTTAGCGCGGCAATAGAATTTAAGGCGTTAAAGATGAAATGAGGATTGATCTGAAATTTTAGATTTTTCAATTCGGTTTCAGTAATAATATTTTTTAACGAGACTTCGTTCTCAACCTTCTCACGGTAGTTATCGTAATAAAGGAATAAATAGTTGAAAGCGGTAATAAGAAAGTAGACGGTCATTCCGATGATGATTCGAAAGCCAATTGATTCGTTAAAAAAAAATTGATAAACCTTATCTTCAATCAACCAGAATAAAAATATTTTGCAGATGCTTACCCAAATGGCGGAAACCAGCAAAGCGCCTAAAAGATGCGTGAAAAGAAAGCGGGGCAGCTTCTTCCTTTGGAATTCAACAAACTGCGCTTGAAATTTAAAACTTAAAGTAAAAGCGGCATAAGCCATTACGGAAATGAGCCCGTCGAGTAAGCTCCATGTAACGTTTAATTTTAATCCTTGATATAAAACTCCGAACGCGATACCAAAGATCAAAATCCAAATTGCTATGCCGCTAATGAATTTATTTTTCATTAATTAGGTTAACTTTATTTCTCCACCGCCGAAAATGACAACGCCTTTTATTCTCAGCACTCTATCTTTTTCAACAACTAACATGGGATCTCTTTTCCCTTTAATTCCGAAACCACCGAAAAGAGGAAAGACATCGACAATCACGTTCCATTCTTTCGGAACGATTATAGTTGTTCCACCAAAAATAGCAATTACATCTATAATATTTTCACCTTCGGCTAATTTGCAGCCGGATAAATTTATTTCACTTCCACCAAATATGGAAGTAATGTTTCCGCCTCTAAAAGCATTCGAGTTAACAAATTTGGAACTTCCTCCAAAAATTGAGATGACGTCAAGTTTATCATCCCATACTTCTTCAGCATTTCCCATTTCTGTCTTGATGTGGGTTGGTACAGTTCTATTATGTTTTACTAAGATCATAAATCCGAATCCAATAAGAATGATCGGGAGGATAAACGCAGAAAACTCAATATTGTAATAGTGAGAAAGGTGCATACCTCCTCCGACCGCTATTAATACTATTCCAAACCACTTTTTAGATGAATTTAAAAAACTTAATATCCCCACAAAGATTAAGATTGAAGGGAATGAAAAAAGGATGTGTGTTATATTAAGATCGATGAAATCGAAATTCCTAAGCAAGAAAAGCGCTCCTGCCAAAATTAAGATTGCTCCTAAAAACATTCTCCCGGTTGATTGAGTTTTTTCTAACATTTTTGTTCTCCATTTGTTTTTTTCAATCGAAAATTACTATTATTTATTCCCGCAAATGAATGAAAATCGGTGAACAGCGGAAAACCGTCGGTGAATAAAGTGAAACTAAAAATTGTTTAAAAAGCAAGAAGAAAAAAAAATATTTTTTTAGGTGAATTTTTCCTTTGTGTATTAGTAAAATATTTTTAGTTTGGTGTTAGAGTTTCTTACAAAAAAAATCCAATAAAAACCGCAAAAAATTGAAAATTACATATACCAAATATTTTGAATCTATTAAAGGAGTTGTATGAAGATAAAACGTTTCTTTACTGAATCGAATAAAGGGCAAACTTCTTCCGTTTCCTATGAAAAAAGAATTTCGGAAATAAAAAATCCTGACGGATCAACGGTCTTTAAGATGGAGGACATTTTAATCCCGTCAACATGGTCTCAAGTTGCTGCAGATGTTATCGCACAAAAATATTTTCGTAAAGCAGGCATCCCTAAAATTACAAAACGAATTGCTGAGGAAGGAGTACCCGAATGGCTGCAAGCCTCTGAACCCGATACGGAAAAATTAGCCAAACTTTCAGAACAGGAACGTTTCATCTCAGAAAAGGATGCAAAGCAAGTTTTTAAACGCCTTGCCGGATGCTGGACTTACTGGGGTTGGAAAGCAAAATATTTTGATTCGGAAGAAGACGCATTAATTTTTTATGAAGAAATGATCCACATGCTCGAAAACCAAATGGCGGCTCCGAATAGCCCACAATGGTTTAATACCGGGCTGCATTGGGCGTATGGAATAACAGGTCCTTCACAGGGACATTTTTATGTTGATAACAAAACCGGCAAGCTAACAAAATCAGAAGACGCATATACGCATCCGCAACCTCACGCGTGTTTTATCCAATCTGTAAATGATGATCTGGTGAACGAAGGCGGAATAATGGATCTTTGGGTTCGCGAAGCAAGGTTATTCAAATATGGTTCGGGAACAGGCAGTAATTTTTCAGACATTCGCGGAGAAGGAGAAAAACTTAGCGGCGGTGGAAAATCATCCGGCTTAATGTCTTTCCTTCGTATCGGTGATAGATCAGCGGGAGCTATTAAGTCCGGCGGTACTACAAGACGCGCTGCTAAAATGGTTTGCCTCGATTTAGATCATCCCGATATTCTTGAGTTTATTAATTGGAAAGTTGTTGAAGAACAAAAAGTTGCTTCGCTTGTTGCCGGATCAAAGGCATTGAATACCCATCTCAACGCAGTAATCAAAGCCTGCTATGACGAGCACCCTGAAAATGATCGTTTCAATAAAAAATTAAATATGAAATTGCAAAAAGCAATTATTGATGCAAGAAAAGCCTTCATCCCAAACAATTATATTGACCGCGTCATCCATCTGGCTAAACTCGGTTTTAAATCAATTGAATTTCCCGTTTATGATGTTGATTGGAATTCCGAAGCGTATGCAACTGTAGCCGGACAAAATTCTAATAACTCCATCCGCATTAATAATGATTTTATGGAAGCCGTTCTGCGCGATGGTGAATGGCACCTTTACGGACGAAATGAAAAAAAGCTTGCAAAGAAAGAGGGAAGAAAAGCTAAACCCTTTAAAACCTATAAAGCAAGAGAACTTTGGGATGATATTGCTTACGCAGCTTGGGCAAGCGCTGATCCGGGGGTGCAGTTTCATTCAACTATAAACGAATGGCATACTTGTCCGAACAGCGGTGAGATCCGCGCTTCAAATCCATGCAGCGAATATATGTTTTTAGATGATACTGCGTGTAATTTAGCATCGCTGAATCTTGTTAAGTTTTACGATACAAAAAAACATAAATTTAATATTCCGGCGTTTCGCCATGCCTCCCGATTGTGGACGATCGTTTTGGAAATATCTGTTCTTATGGCTCAATTCCCGAGTAAAAACATAGCGCAATTAAGTTACGATTTTAGAACTCTTGGACTTGGATACGCGAATCTTGGTTCTTTGTTAATGCTTCAAGGAATTCCTTACGATAGTAATGAAGGATTTAATATTTGCGGTTCAATTACCGCCATCATGCATATGACGGCTTACGCAACTTCCGCAGAGATGGCAAAAGAACTTGGTACATTTTCTCAGTTCGAGGCTAACCGCGAGCCCATGCTGCGTGTTCTTAAAAATCATAGAAGAGCAGCTTACAATGCAGCCAAGAATGAATATGAAAAAATCTCAATTACCCCAATTGGAATTGATCCTATCTTCAGCCCTGCAGATTTATTAAAAGCAGCACGTGAGGATGCCGATAAAGCTTTGGAACTTGGCGAAAAATATGGTTTCAGGAATGCACAAGTTACCGTAATTGCTCCAACCGGAACAATCGGATTGGTGATGGACTGTGATACAACAGGCGTTGAGCCTGATTTCGCATTAGTTAAATTTAAGAAACTTGCGGGGGGAGGATATTTCAAAATAATAAATGCCTCGATTCCTCCGGCTCTTGAACGATTAGGATATAACGAATCACAAATTGATGAAATAATTAAATACGGTGTTGGCCATGGCACACTCGTAGCAGGTCCTCATATAAACCACGAATCACTAAAAGCAAAAGGATTTACAGATGAAGCACTAAGGAAGATTGAAGAGATGCTTCCCTCAGTATTTGAAATAAGTTTTGCATTTAATAAACATACGCTGGGCGCAGAGTTCATCATAAATAAATTGGGTATCCCTGAAGACCAGGTAAATTCCTTTGATTTCGATCTCTTAAAATCACTCGGTTTTTCAAAGCAAGAAATTTCTTCCGCAAATGATTACGTCTGCGGAACAATGACGATTGAAGGCGCTCCATTCCTTAAATTTGAACATTACCCCGTTTTTGATTGCGCTAATAAATGCGGCAAAAGGGGAACCCGTTTTATTAGACCTATCGCTCATATTAAAATGATGTCTTCTGCACAGCCGTTTATTTCAGGAGCAATTTCCAAAACGATCAATTTCCCAAATCAAGCATCAATTGAGGATATAAAAGATGCTTATATGCAGTCATGGAAAGCCGGATGCAAATCAAACGCACTTTACCGTGATGGATCAAAACTTTCACAACCGTTAAATTCGGTAGCGGATGAAGACCTCGAAGCAATCCTTGAAGAAAAAGAAAATAATGACATCGTTAAGGTTGCCGAGAGAATTATCCACCGCTATATTGCTAAAAGAAGAAGATTACCCGATAGACGTTCCGGTTATACGCAAAAAGCTAAAATCAACGGACAATCGGTTTATATTAGAACCGGTGAATACGATAACGGGCAATTGGGTGAAATATTTATAGATATGCACCGCGAAGGGGCTACTGTTAGAAGTCTGCTTAACGTATTTGCAATTGCTATTTCCTTGGGGCTGCAGCATGGTGTTCCTCTTGAAGAATTTGTTGATGCATTTGTTTTTACAAGATTCGATCCAAGCGGAATAGTCTCAGGGAACTCAAAAATTAAATTTTCGACTTCAGTTATAGATTATATCTTTAGAGAATTGGCAGTAACATATTTAAGCAGAAATGATCTAGCTCATGTTGATCCGACAGAACATACTCCATCAACCCCTAAAAATATTGTGAAAAAACTTGAACCGGAATTTGAAAGCGAAGAAGTAATTAGCGAGAGAGTTATCGAATTGGATAAGAGTGAAGTTCCCTCTTATAGCTATAATCTTTCAACTACAAAAATTAAAAGTGTTCTAAAACCAACAGCTTCTCCGGCGAACTCCCTCAAAAATAAAGTTCAAGAAGCGATTGAAAAAGGTTATACCGGTGATGTTTGTCTTGAATGTCAAAGTATGACAATGGTTCGCAATGGCACCTGTTTAAAATGTATGACTTGCGGCGCAACTTCCGGTTGTAGTTGACAAATAAAAAAAAGGAATTTTTAAAAAAAATTTGCAATTAATTTGATAACAACATATATTAGCACCGTTTAGATAAAGTTATTCCTAAAATTATGAACTTAATTCAATGTTTCTTATTTACTTAACAATGTTCGAGGGAATATTATGAAAAAATTATTCTTTGTATTGATGGTCATTAGTTTCTCATTTTCATTAACTAATGCACAAGCATCGAAAGATGGATGGGCATTTGGTTTGGATTTTGTTTCGCCAAGGTTGTTCAGTGATATTGCTGCTGAAAACATAGATTTCGGTG
>MNVA01000148.1 GCA_001871325.1 Ignavibacteria bacterium CG1_02_37_35 | reverse complement strand
AAAGAACATTGGCTTTGGGTCTTTTAGATCAGAGAAATCCATATCGTAAAGCATAAAGCCAAGATCCCGCGTTTCATTGATTGTTTCTGCAGGTTCCTTCTCTGGATTTTTAATGAAATGAAAATTACAGCTAAACTCTCGTGTTCCAAGATATGGTTGATTAAAGCATTGTCCTTTTGAAGCACGCCGTTCAAAGATTGCAAGATATTTTCCCGGTGTTTCATCTTTGCGGTAAGAATCTTTTTGTTCTTCCCAATCTTTAATTTCCTGAAGCATAAATTCTCGTTCTTCCGAATCCCAAAGAAATTCAGGGACGATGCTATGTTTGTTGTTTTTTCTTTCTGCAAGTGGAATGAATTCGAGAACAGCATAAAAGCGGTATTTAACATCACGCAAAAAATAACCGGCGCGTTGAAGTCGATTATCTTCTATAATGATTCCTGTTTTATTTGATGCTACAGCGCCAACTTCATTCCTGCGGACACTAATCCACTTGATTGGATTTGAAGCAAGGATTTCAATCTTTGTGGGATGCCAGCGAATTGCGGGTTTCCAAAAGATTGATTCGAATACTGCACGCACTGCAGATGGAGTGGGAACATCATAACTTACTCGTTCAACTTTCATTTCGGGTCTTGTGAAGCAAGCATAATCTCCCCATACCTCAAGGCAAAATGGTTTGTGATTGTTTATTTGCATAAATACCTCTTGAATAAATTTTGAAAATTTTACTGTACAAATTCGCCCTGAATCCAATCAGATTCTATTCCTAACAATCCAAGTCCATGTTTATATAAGATTGGGTCGGACTGAACCCAATATCCATTTATATCTTCAACATAATTTGCGTTTTTGATATTATTGAAAATGTTAATAGGAACATTTACAATATATCTTTGCAATTTTCTCAACAATCCTTTTGAAGCGCCTGCATATTTTAATTGTTCAATCAACTTGAGACTGCCTTTACCGGACTTCAAACTTTCATACCATACGATGATGCTGAACTGTTTTGTTGAATCTATCATATTAAATTTTTCTGCAAAACTTCTAAACTGAAAATCAAAAGAAGAAGCATCACGAATCAAATGACTATAAAAGTCAACTTCATCAAACGAATTAAGATTTGAGTAAAGATATTTGAAATATTCTGAATACAGGCTTGGCGTAAATTCTTCATCGGGATGATTGCGAATGATAGCTTTTCCTGCATCTTCAGCTTTTCTTAAGAAACCGGATGGAGAAGGTCTTGGAGGAACAAAGACAATAACTTTACCTCCATCTTCCAGCTTGTTCTCTCTATTACATCTTCCGGCAGCTTGTGCAATTGAATCAAGACCGGTTAATGCTCGATAAACAACTGGGAAATCTATATCAACACCAGCTTCAACAAGTTGTGTGCTAATAACTTTTATTGGTTCGTGGTTTTTTAGTTTAACTTTAATCTCAGAAATGATTTCACTTCTCTCTTCACCACACATAAAACCGGAAAGGTGAATCGTTCCATCTGGCATTAATGAATGAAGTCGTCGGCAATCATTCCTTGTATTTACAATGCAAAGTATCTGCTCGTGAGCAGTTAGTTCTCCGGCAATCTCTTCCCAATTTCGAAGTTTATTCAAATCTTTTGGAAACATGAATTCAACCCTTTTAAATTCTTTTGCAAGTGCATCCGGATTAGCTATTATTTCAGTTACATGTTCTAATCCTTCCACTGAATTTACATCCGAGCCTATCTTGCCTTTTAATGCCGGTTGCGTAGCTGACATTAAAACAACCGTAACACCAAAATAATTTACTAATCCTTTTAACACTGAAAGAATTGGTTTGAAGTATCCCTGTGGAAGCATTTGAGCTTCATCAAGAATGATTATGCTGTTAGCAATATTATGAAGTTTTCTACAAGCGGAAGTTCTATTTGCAAATAGTGATTCGAAAAGCTGAACATTTGTTGTAACAATTATCGGTGCATCCCAGTTTTCTGAGGCAAGTCTGTTTTTGCTTGATTCGCTTTCCGGGTCAAGATTGCTGTGGTGTTCTATTACTTGATCTTCGCCAAAGAGAAATTTTCCAGATGCTTTTAACTTTTCAATTTCTTCATCAATATCACTGCCATATTTAAAAACTTTTGATGTTTGTTCAATTATACTTGTATAAGGAATAGCGACAATAATCCTTTTCTTGCCATATTTAATAGCATGTTCTAACGCAAAAGCCATTGAAGCAAGAGTTTTTCCTCCGCCGGTAGGCACTGTTAAAGAGAAAAATCCCTGCTTAAGTTCGGCTTTTTCTCTGCATCGTTTAAGGATTCCATTTCTTTTTTTGTTTAATTCACTATCAGATTTTTTTTCTGACATATAGTTATCAAATCTCTCCTTTAGTTCAACAATAGATAAATAACCGCCTCGTTCTTTTTCGTCCATATATTTTTCTGTATCAAGGAAGTCTGCATCAACCAGACAGGAGAATAACATTCTTATCCAAAGATGAATTTGTTCGTTAGAATTTTTGTCAATCGAGGTTTTGTAAATAGAAGGAATGGACGATGGTATCGACTTGTTTAAAAAGTGTTTTGCTTCGTCAACTTGTTTGACTTTCTCTAAGTCATCTTTAATCAGGCGCTGGTTTTCGTCCATTATTCTTGAATGAAGTTGCGGTTCCCAATCTGGCAAGCCGGAATGATGTCCTCCAATAACATAAGATAATATTTTAGCAGCTTTTGAGTTTTTAAACAATTCAAAGAGATAGGCAGCGCCAGCTTGGCTATGGTTTGGTCTGTTTCCGGTACTTTCGATATGCGCTTCGATATCATAATATCCTGATTTTCTGCGAAGATAACTTTGCCAATCAGGGTGATATTTTCCGAGGTCGTGCAAAAAGCCAGCTAATTCTGCCCAATCTTTATTCTCAAATCCTGAGGCAAACTCACCTGCTTTATTTGCAGTTTCATTAAGATGCTCTACTAATAAGTGCGGACTCTTCCATGAACCATCATTCTTTTGTTTTACATGTGCAATAAACTCTTTCTTCATGTTCTAATCTATTAATTTTATACAAATATATTTTTAGCGATGTGCAATAGTTCATTTTAAGCACCCTTGCGGCACGTAACTCACAATGGGTTACTTGTATTAAAGTTGATTTCTTTCGTATGTCCAAACTCCGTTTTGACTTACTTTTTGGTCGAAAATAATTCCGTCTCGACTAATCCTGATAAGATTGGAAAAAAAAGTTTTTTCGCTAAAAAAATCTTTCGCTTCAAAACCTTCCGAATCACTGACTACTTAACTACTTTATTGTTTTACTACCTTGCTGTACTTTGAGAATTGTTAATAGGATTAACTGCTAAAGATATAATTTGACGTCAGGAGCAGTTAATCCCTTAGTATATGAATTTATTGAAGGATGAATTTATTTGGAGAGGAATGCTAAATAAATTTATGTTTAGTCTGTTGTATAACAAAAACCGATGCTTAACCGAAAACTTCTTCATAAGAAAATACCCGTTCTTTGTTTTTATTATGAAATCAGAAAAGGAAACCCATAGCTTAGAAAATCTTCCTGTTTCTATTGAGAACTTATAAAAAGAAATTATCAAATCAAACTTTTTAAGCGGCAATAAAAAAAGGAACGGTTGCCGCCGTTCCTTTTCTGATTGAAAATATATTCTTTCAAGCAAGAATATTATTCAAAGATTTTCCATGGAGTGTATTTCAATATTTACCCTTCTACTTTTTCCTCACAGAGTTTTGCTTTGAAATAATCGCGATTCATTCTGGCGATGTTGCTTACGGAAATTCCTTTCGGGCATTCGGCTTCGCACGCGTACGTGTTGGTGCAGCTTCCGAAGAAATTTTCATCCATAACTTTTACCATCGCTTGCACACGGTCGTAACGTTCCGGCTGTCCTTGCGGGAGTAATGCAAACTGAGAAACTTTTGCGCTTACAAAAAGCATTGCGGATGAATTTTTACAAGCCGCTACGCAAGCGCCGCAGCCAATACATTCAGCTGCATCAAGTGAAAGGTCAGCGTTCGTTTTTGAAATGGGAATAGCGTTTGCATCCGGAGCGCTCCCGGTATTAAAGGATGTGTAACCGCCGGCTTGTTGAATTTTATCGAAGCCGGAGCGATCAACAATTAAGTCCTTTATAACTTGAAATGCAGCCGCCCTGAACGGTTCAATGTAAAGAGTTTCACCGTCTTTAAAGTTACGCATGTGCAATTGACACGTTGCAGTTTTTGGCAATGGTCCGTGCGGATGACCGTTGACGGCTAACCCGCAAGTTCCGCAAATACCTTCACGGCAATCGCTTTCAAATGCAATCGGAATTTTTCCTTCCGCTTCTAATTTGTTGTTTACTTCATCAAGCATTTCAAGAATGGAAGAATCGGGAGAGACTTTTTGATTGAATTCGTCGAAGTGTCCCTTTGCATTTTTATTTTCTTGACGCCAGATTTTTAACTTCAAGGTGATGTGATTGTCGCTCATTATTTATAACTCCTCGTAGCTAATTTAATATTGGTAAATTCAAGATTTTCTTTAGAGAGTTCCGATTCGCCGGGACCTTTATATTCCCACGCGGCTACATAAGCATACTCATCATCTCTTCGTAGAGCTTCGCCTTCGGGAGTTTGATATTCTTCACGGAAATGTCCGCCGCAGCTTTCATTCCGGTTGAGTGCGTCTTTGGCTAACAATTCACCAAACTGAAGATAGTCCGCAACCCTTCCGGCACGTTCAAGTGTTTGATTAAGTTCTTCACCTTTGCCAACAACTTTAACATCTTTCCAGAATTCTTCACGCAAATCTCTTATTTGTTTTATCGCTTCATTCAATCCCTTTTCAGTTCTCGACATTCCAACTTTATCAATTAAAACTAACCCAAGTTTTTTATGGATTGCATCAACAGTTTGTTTTCCGTTGATGGAAAGGAGCTTCTTAACATCATCTCGAACACTCTTTTCAGCTTCTTTGAATTCGGAACTTTCGGGATTTGCTTTTTCCGGTTTTTCAGTGGCAAGATAATTTCCGATAGTGTAAGGAATAACAAAGTAACCATCAGCTAAACCCTGCATTAATGCGCTTGCTCCAAGTCTGTTTGCGCCGTGGTCTGAAAAGTTCGCTTCGCCAAGTACAAACAATCCGGGAACATTGCTCATCAAATTATAATCAACCCATAAGCCGCCCATTGCGTAATGGGGCGCGGGATAAATCTGCATCGGAACTTCATACGGATCAACGCCGGTTATGTTTTGGTACATATCGAACAAGTTGCCGTATCTATCTTTTACCGCATCTTTGCCTATCCGGTTGAAAGCTTCAGCAAAATCAAGATAAACAGCGCGCCCGCCATTTACGCCTCGTCCTTCATCGCAAACATATTTTGCATTTCGAGAAGCAACATCCCGCGGAACTAAATTGCCGAAGGCGGGATATTTTCTTTCGAGATAATAATCTCTTTCGCTTTCAGGAATTTGATCCGGCGGTCTGGTATCACCGGCTTTTTTAGAAACCCAAATTCTTCCGTCATTACGCAAACTTTCGCTCATCAAAACTAATTTAGATTGAGCTTCACCGTGAACCGGAAGACACGTAGGATGAATTTGTGTGTAAGCGGGATTTGCAAATGCAGCGCCCCGTTTATGCGCCCGCCACGATGCGGTTGCGTTACTGTTCATCGCGTTGGTAGATAAATAATAAACATTCATATAACCGCCGGTGGCAAGTACAACTGCTTGTGCAGAGTGTCTTTCTGTTTCGCCGGTGAGTAAATTTCTTACGATAATTCCTTTTGCTTTTCCATCAACAACTACTAAATCAAGCATCTCGCGGCGTGAGAATATTTCCACATTGCCAAGATGAATTTGTCTGTTGAGCGAGCCGTAAGCGCCAAGTAAAAGCTGCTGACCGGTTTCACCGCGTGCGTAAAATGTTCTGGAAACTTGCGCGCCGCCGAATGAACGGTTTGCTAATGTTCCGCCGTATTCTCTTGCAAACGGAACGCCTTGCGCAACGCATTGATCAATAATATTGTTGCTGACTTCAGCTAAGCGGTAAACATTTGCTTCGCGTGCGCGGAAGTCGCCGCCTTTTACGGTATCATAAAATAACCGGTAAACAGAGTCGGCGTCATTCTGATAATTTTTCGCTGCGTTAATTCCGCCTTGAGCGGCGATGGAGTGAGCGCGTCGCGGCGAATCGTGATAGGTAAACGCTTTTACTTTATAACCGAGTTCGCCTAATGTTGCGGCGGCTGATGCGCCTGCAAGTCCGGTGCCGACAACAATAATATCAAATTTTCTTTTGTTAGCAGGATTAACGAGCTTCATTGAGAATTTATAGTTCGACCATTTTTCGGTAATGTTTCCTTCAGGAACATTTGAATTTAACTTGATCATTATTTTCCTCCCATTAAAAAGTAGAATGGAATAGATGCGAAACCTAATGCCATAATTACAGCGTAAACGGTTCCTATTTTTTTAATTAACGGAGTATATTTTTTGTGATTTAATCCGAAGGTTTGAAAAGCGCTTTGGAATGCGTGGTTCAAATGGAAACCTAAAAACCCCATTGAAACAATATAGATGATTGAGTAATAAGGAACCCGAAACCAATCAGAAACAATAGTGTAGAAAGGATATTCCGTTTCAGGGTGCGTTCCGAAATTAAACGTCGCCCAAAAAGTTGAGAGGTGAAAAGCGAGAAAAAGAAAAATAACGCTTCCCGTTATCGCCATACTTCTTGAAAATACATCCGAGTTTTCCCGTGAAGCATTTACGGCGTATTTTGCAGGATCAGCTTTTTTATTCTGCCACCATAATCTTACTCCATTATAAATATGGAAAATAAAGATTAAAGCTAAAATTATTTCGATGACCCGGACAAGCGGTTTTACTGTTTCCAAAGTTTCAACATATTTTTGAAAAGCGGCGGGACCGAAGTAGAGCATCATATTGCCGATGAAATGCACAATGAGAAAGAGCATCAGCAGCGTACCGGTAAGAGCCATAATGAACTTTTTACCGAGTGAGGAATTGGTGAAATCAGTGAACCAACTCATTCATATTCTCCTTTTTTAAGTTTTAAGAATTGGAATTGTTGATTGAATGTCGGCGCTAAAAAAGAGTTCGTCTTCTATTAGTTTGCGTTCAAATGTGAGCAATTTTTTTTTAATTTGAATTCAAATTAAGAATTCTCATTACGATATGCAATTTGAGGGGAAAAAAGTTTGAGATTTTTTATTGAATTCTCCAAAATGCTTAAGCGATCTCCCTGCCAAAAATCGTTTTATAAGTCTGTGCCGATCCCAACAAATACCGCTACTGCATCTCTCGGTAAGTTTTCACGTTCATTATAAATAAAAACATCAAAACCGGAAGTAATAAAAAAGGGGGGAAGCCCGTCTATTCTGCAGCTAACAACCGGCGAGATAAAAAGGACCGATCCGGAAAGAGCAGGCACATTCGGATTATTTTGAGGAGTATAATACCCGTAGTCGGTTGGTACTGATTTGAGCGGAGAAGAATCTCTGTACACTCCATAATTTGAAGTTATTGAAAAGATGAAATTATCCTTACTCGCCCGATATCCTAATCCAAAAGCAAATGCTAAAGAAGAGAAAATGTTTTCTTTGTTTGTGAATCCAATAGCGCCTTGAAAACGATGTATGAAGTGTTTTAAGCCAAATAATTCCGCGTCATACATAAAACCAACTCTCGTCGAAGGGTCACTCCTGACAATTGCCGAAATATTACTTGGTTTGAATGGGATCAACGATTTTTGTTTTGTCCTCACCGGAACGCAGCTCAAGAATTTGAGTA
Source organism: Ignavibacteria bacterium CG1_02_37_35 (assembly GCA_001871325.1). GTDB lineage: Bacteria > Bacteroidota > Ignavibacteria > Ignavibacteriales > Ignavibacteriaceae > UBA1563. The sequence continues at coordinate 3,664 of MNVA01000148.1, read as the reverse complement.
CATATTTGCCTTCTTTTGAATCTAAACCAATTCCAAGACACGATTGAAATATTGATTGCGCAGTAGCACTGTCTGAAGTTATTAATGAGTCAATAACACTATAATTAACTCCCTCACCTTTATCGTTCACAAAGCAAAATGACTGAACTTCTTGAAATTTCATTACCAGATTGTGACCGTTCTTTAAATAGATTGTACAGGTGTCATTGCCTACAGAAGCTTCAAGTTTGAAAGTTGCAAATAGAACAATAAAAAGAATGAAGTTGAAAAAGTATCTTCTCATGTTAATCTCTTGATGTTTGATGTTCTGCGAATTTAAAAGGCAACAGCACGTCATTCGTAACAACTGTTGTCGTTTCATCGGTGCAGACTGCCGACTTGCTTACCGCCAACTTGTCTTTATTCCACTATCTCAATCTCAGTCCCAATCGGAACATTATAAAAGAGTTCTTCTATTTCAGGATTCGTAAGTGCGATGCAGCCCAACGTCCAATCTGAGAAGCGTTGGAATTTACCGATGAAACCATATCCGTTAGGTAAACCGTGAATTTTAATTTCTCCGCCGGGAGATTTGCCAAGATTTATCGCGTGCAGACTATCCGATCCATTCGGATAAGACACAGCAAGGTTCAAATGATAATCACTGTTGGGATTTTTATCGTTGATCATGTAAATACCTTCGGGAGTTTTTTTATCTCCTTCAAACTCTTTTTTACCAACAGGAACACCACCGAGCGAAATCTTATAAGTTTTTAAAGCTTCTCCTTTAGAGAAAACCGTCAATTCTCTTTTGTGTTTAACCACTAAAATCTTGTCTATCTTTTTAGAGGTATCAAGTTTCTTCTCCGGGAAGAAATAGTAGGCAAGTAGTCCAAATAATAGAAATATTAATCCGTATGCAAGTGACTTTTTCATCTTTATATCGTTCGTTAGTTTAAAAATGGTTCGTGATATTTCAATTTAAAGCTCTAATTAAATTACAAAAATCTTTCAAATCGGAGACTTTTTTTCAGTTGAAATGATAACAAACGGACACATATGGAAATAATACTTGACAAAATGTAAAGTTTGCTTTACATTTGTGCCGTTAAAATAATCAATTATTAAAAGAGTTAACTATCAAAACTTATCTTAGAAAATATCGATTTGAAAACGGAGAGCAAAGTCAGCAGCAACTTGCTGATGCGGTAAAAGTTTCCCGGCAAACAATCGTTGCAATAGAACGCGGTGACTATAATCTTTCCGTCAAACTTGCTTTGCTATTGGCGAGGAAATTAAATACTACAGTAGAAAACTTGTTTCAACTTGAGGAGAAAGACTATGCTTAAAAAGGATCCGATCTTTTGGATGGCGACTTCTATTTTCATTTTAGGTGTTGTCATTTTTGGCGTAACACAAAATCAATTATGGCTGTTCTTGTTGGCAGGCTCGTATCTGCTTCGACCGACGCTTGCTTCACTCAACATTGCGAAGTCTCTTGTTGATGAACGCCAAATGAGCATTCAATACCGTTCCGGAAATATTGCTTTTGCCACCATGATCATCGGATGCATCATCATGGCTATTTACGAAAGCAATAAAGGAGATCACAGTTGGGAATTTTTTAACGCAATCGTAATTATAGGATTAGCAGCAAAGGCTTTGTCTAACGTTTTTTTGATTGGGAATTACCGGGAATCCGGAACGAAAATAATTAGGGGTGTCGGTTTAATGATCGTTCTTTTCGTCTTTTTGGAGAACGGATTTTCAGTTGGAATGCTCGCCGAATCAGCTCCCGGATGGTTAATAATTCTCGTAGGCTGGTTAGCTAAAAAATTTCCAAGAACAATTGGCGGCGTTGTCCTTGGAATCACTGTGCTGCTTTTAGTAGTAATTCTTGGAAAAGGATTTGTTATCGGACAGATAATCACGGCGGTGATTATCACCATCCCATTAGTAACAGCTGGCATAAGTCTCATTGTCGGCGATAGGATTGATGCGGATTCTACTACTGATGTTCTTGAATAATTTTTTATACCAATGGTAATAAATTCTTGATCTTGCTTTTTTTTAATCTGATGAAGAATAAGATTAAAATTCTTTGCCTAAGGTTTGATATTTAGTTGTTAATTTCAAAACTATAAACGGAGTAGTTATGTCTTCACAAAAGTGCTCTTTTTCGATTTCATTAATTGGTCTAATTCTTCTTGGATTTTTCTTCAGTATAGGAAAAGAAACGAACGCTCAAACAAAACTGCGGATCGGAGTTTTCGATTCACGAGCAGTTGCAGTAGCTTTTTACAATTCTAAATTCTCAACCAATCAACAAATTTTTGCTTCCTTAGGTACGCGGATGAAAGAAGCAAAAGAAAAAAACGATAAAGATGCCATCGCCAAAATTGAGCGAGAGGCGTCTCTGCGGCAAGTAATGATGCATGAGCAAGGTTTCGGGAGAGAATCCATCAATAATGTCACTGGTGCTATAAAAGAGAAATTGGCGCAACTTGCAAAAGATGAAAATCTTTCCGCAATCGTTTCTAAATGGGAACTCGTTTTTAGCGGCGCCGATGTTGTTACGGTTGAGGTTACTGAAAAAATTGTTGATTTCTTCGAACCGAACGAAAAAATAAAATCAATGATGAAAGAGATCATGGAATCCGAACCACTAAAAGATGCTTTTCTAATTGATGATTAATAATACATTTTACGAAGCTATTAATAAATAACCATCGTAATCGTAATCTTTTTCTTAATCCAGAATAACTGTTGAGAAACGAGTAAGAATAAGATTATGATTAAGGCTTCAAATGTGGCTTTTGCGTAGAGTGAGTTAGTAGGTAATTTCCTGAACTGAAATTTGCTCGCACAATCAATGGAACAACGGAAAAACTTTATCCCGTCCTTTGGTTACCGCTACCCCGAAAAGACTACATTATTGTTCTCACACCGCACAACCATGAATGGTTTGTGCTGCACGAAAAAATCCCAATAAATCGGGATGAAAAAAATATTATCATCGTTTACGATGATTTATTTGTACAGCGATACCGTTTACGGTTTCGGTGGTTATGATTTGTTGCCAGCTGAGGAACCTCAATGCTTCCACAATGCCCTATCCAAACTTCTGTACTGTATCGTTTCGCTTACGTGCTGCGGTAAAATGTTCTCAGACTTTTCAAGGTCGGCGATAGTGCGGCTTACTTTTATCACCTCTAAAAATATATTCGTATCAACGAGGTACATCATCGCCACTCCATCGCTTTATGCTGCAATTCAACCGAAGTATATTTTTCTTTTAAATTTGATAAACCGCCTGCCCAATCAAACGTAAATTTTTCCTTCTTTCCTCCCTTATACTGTTTCATAATTAAAAAATCAATGTAGTCAAACACTTCTTTTTTTAATTCTTCCAATTTAGTTTGAATCAAATGAGTCTCCATCATATCATCTCCATCTTTAAAAAAGATTTCTTTTCTCTTAATAATTACGACAATCGAAATTAGAAAGGTTTTGAAAGATAATCAAGCAATAGTTAAAAATATTTATTTCCTACGGAAATATTAGTTAGTGGGGGGATTCTTTTTTACAACCATTTAACACCTACGGCGTTAGTGCATAAAGCGAGGACAAATTGAGCATTAATACAAGCAATTAAAAACAATCCCGGCGGGATTGAATCTTTGTA
>MNVA01000116.1:5216-11488 GCA_001871325.1 Ignavibacteria bacterium CG1_02_37_35 | reverse complement strand
TCTTACAATTATTCAAACAAAATTCAAATTAATTTAGGAGATAATTATGTTACTCAAATCAAAAATTGCAACGGTGTTATTTTTAGCTTCGTTCATTTTCATGTTTACGAATACAACTTCAGCTCATTGTGATTCCTATGATGGACCAGTTATTAAAGATGCTGAAAAGGCACTCGAAACAAACAATGTAAACTTAGTTCTTAAATGGGTAACTAAAGAACAAGAGAAAGAAATTATCACGTTGTTTCAAAAAACCTTTGAGTTACGGAATGGAGATAAAGACGTTTATGAGATTGTTGAGAAACATTTTTTCGAGACACTTGTGCGATTGCATCGTGAAACTGAAGGAGCTCCATACACCGGCTTAAAGCCTGCAGGAACTACAAAACAGATTATTCAAATGACTGATAAAGCTCTTAAAGATGACAATGTGGATGATTTTATAATCAAGCTGAATAATCATATTGATAAAGTAGTTCGTGAGAAATATCAAAAAGTTTCGAAACTCTATAAAGTAAAAGATGATTCGGTTGAAAAAGGAAGAGAATTTGTAGCTGCTTATGTTGACTACACACATACAGTTGAAGCAGTTCACGACATAATTGAACACGGCGGCTCACATGCAGCTCATTAAATATTAGAATTAAAGAAGATAAATAGCTTTATCATTTTTTTGTATATTACATTCAATAAATAGTGTCGCTCTTAGGTGTGAGAATATTGATTGTACATAATTCAATAGCAAACAATATAAAATAAAAAAGGAAAGAAATAGAATGTCAGAAACAATAAATAAAGAAATGCTGATTGATGCAATTGACTATCAAAATGGTTCGGTTGTAAGTAAACAAATAATGAAAAAACAAAACGGAAATATTACACTTTTTGCTTTTGACAAAGATGAATCTTTAACCGAACATACCTCGCCCTATGAAGCAGTTGTTTATATGGTTGATGGTGAAATGGAAATTAAAATTGGCGGAAATCCAAATAATGTTAAAGCAGGCGAAATAATAGTAATGCCGCCAAATGTTCCTCATGGATTAAGAGCAACGGTAAAATCCAAAATGCTTTTAACGATGATCAAGTAAAAAACTTATAACGTAATGATTCTATTTGCGGTTAGAGATTCCCTCCCTACAAGGGATGCTATCTCTTTAAAAAAATAAACATACGAAAACATTTACATTCGGTTTACTTATTTTGGTACAATAAAAATTATTTATAACGTAAGTAGCCAATGTTATCCGGTGATGAAAAAAACTAATATTATAAAGAACAAAGAAAAATCAATACAGAAATACCGCTTTAGTGTGCAACTGATTTTTGCGCTGCTTTGTGTTTGGATTGGCGTTGAATTTTTTCTCTTCGCTAAATATTTAGAAAGCGGCGGTTCAGCCCCGTTTTATCAGCGTCCTCCCGGTGTTGAAGGTTTTCTCCCTATCAGTTCGCTGATGAGTGTTTACTACTTTTTTATAACCGGTTCAGTGCATCAAGTTCATCCGGCGGGGTTTTTTATTTTTATTGCAATCGCTATGGTTTCGTTAGTATTTGGAAAATCTTTTTGCAGTTGGTTTTGCCCGGTTGGGTTTCTTTCTGAGCTTGTTGCAGATTTTGGAGAAAAATTATTCGGAAGAAAAATCCGCATCCCCAAATATTTAGATTATCCTCTCCGCAGTTTAAAATATCTGATTCTGTTTTTTTTCTCGTATTCAATTTTTATGGGAATGGATGCGTTGACTTTGAAATTGTTTCTCGATAGTCCTTACAACATCATCGCAGACTTGAAGTTGTATTACTTTTTTGCGGACATCAGCAGATTTTCAATCATTGTCCTTTCCTCCTTATTTGTGGTATCAATTATTATCAGAAATTTCTGGTGCCGGTATTTATGTCCGTACGGTGCACTGCTTGGAATTTTATCAATTCTCAGTCCGAACAAAATAAAACGCAACGCATCAAGCTGTATAGAATGTGGTTTGTGTGCAAAAGCTTGTCCTTCATCCATCAAAGTTGATAAAGTTAAGGTCGTCGTCAGCGATGAATGCACCACGTGTTTGAGCTGTATTGATGCGTGTCCCGTTGCCGACACACTTTTTCTGCAGCCAGTAAAAACGAAAATTACCATCAATAACAGAATTTTAGCTTTTGGCGTTGTAGGAATTTTTTTAATCATTACTGCGGTCGGAATATTTACAGGAAGATGGCAGAACAACATCACAAAAGAAGAATATCTTTTACTCCATAAAAATTTAGACCGCATCGGTCATGTAAGCAGTTATGATGAACTTGAAACTGACAGTTCCCTCACAAACATCAAAACAAAAAACAGATAACTTCGAGAGAGGATTTTATGAGCACCCTAAAAAACAACGTATCTCCTAAGTTGGGTAAGCCGGAACAAAAATATCCGAGATGAATGATTGCCTTTTTATCTGGTTGAATGAAAAACATTCATACACTCATCCATTTTCATGCAGTGATTCAATCACTTTATTTGTCTCATTAATATTCTACCAATTATTACACGAACTATTGTGCAAAGTCACTATTTATGGAACAAGTTATGGCTAAAGCATGAGCAGTCTGCCTTAGCTCTGACACCTGCGTCAACAGTTCCAAACAATTAATAAAGGATCGTTAACAAAGAATAGTCAATTAAGTTACTCAATGGAATTACAGCCCTTTTTAGTCTTAACTTTAACGATGAAACAACAACGTAAAACATATGGTATAAAAATGAAAAACTTTTTTTGCTTGCTAACTTTGGTTACTCTTTCCGCAAATATCTCCGCTCAGGATGAAGCTATTCTACTTTATCCAAATGGAGCTCCCGGATTCAAAGCAGTACAAATTCAAGAAGATTCAAAAACGACTGATGGGATTACAAGGGTAAAAGACATCACCCAACCAGCACTATATCTATTTAAACCGAAAGAAAAAACATCAGATGCAGCAGTGATTATTTGTCCCGGTGGAGGATACACCATTTTAGCTATCGATCATGAAGGGTACGACATTGCAAAATGGTTTAACGAACGTGGCATAACAGCATTCGTTTTGAAATACCGTTTGCCACAACAAAATTTATTTAATAATAGTGAAATTAGACCATTGCAAGATGCACAGCAAGCTATTCGGATCGTGCGCGGCAGTGCTGAAAAATATGGGGTATCACCGAATAAACTTGGAATAATGGGTTTTTCTGCCGGCGGGCATCTGGCTTCCACTTTATCAACACATTTTCAAATTCAGGTAGGTGAAATTACGAACTCAACAATCAGTGTTCGTCCTGATTTTTCACTTCTCATCTACCCGGTTATTTCTTTTAGCGATTCGATAACCCACGCCGGTACAAGAAAAAATTTGCTTGGCGCAAATCCTTCAGCAGAAAAGATTGAACTTTATTCAAACGAAAACCACGTTTCCAAAGAAACACCGCCAACATTTTTAATAAGTACAACTGATGATGGAGTCCCGGCGGAGAACAGTATTCTCTATTTTTTAGCTTGTAAGAAAAATAGTGTGCCGGTAGAAATGCATATTTACGAAAAAGGTGGTCATGGTTATGCCTTAAAGAAAAAGGAAAGAGGTCCGGTTGAAACTTGGGCAGACCGCATGGAAGATTGGCTAAAAGAACGAAAGTTGATGAAATAAAAAATCCCACATAAACGAATTACTTTCACTATTTCATGAATCTCGAATTTTTAGCCTTACGAAGTTTATTCTAACCAGATCAGAATTAGATTGGATTATACAGCACCTTTCAATTTTTTCAAGTATTTAGAATAATTTTACGCGGAAATCCACGATCACGAATTCATACTGCCCGGTTACTAATAGCGGATTTATATCAAACTCCGATAGATTTTTATTTTCGCGGATCATTTTTGCTGAGCTTGAAATTAGCTTGATCAGCAAATCTAAATCGACTCCAACTTCTCCGCGAACACCCTGAATTATTTTGCCAATTTTTGTTTCATGGATCATTTCTCTGATTTCATCCTTTGTGATAAAAGCTGATCTTAAAGAAAAGTCTTCGAAGTAATTCACATATTTTCCGCCAAGACCGAATGAGATCATCGGACCAAAAGATGTATCTCGAAATCCGCCGATCAATAATTCAAATCGCGAAGAGACGTGTGGTTGAATGAGAAAATATTCCGGCGCAAGATTGAAAGTTTTCATTCTCATTCGGATTCTCTTTATTGCAGCTTTAAATTCTTTGTTGGTTCTTATGCCTAATTCTACAGCTCCAAAATCAGATTTATGAGATGCACTCTCGTTAATTCCTTTCAGAACGATCGGGTAATTTTTAATTTCAAATTGTTCAACTTCATCGTTTGGAACAAAAAACTCATCAATGAGCGGCAGTTTATAACTCCTCGCTAATTTATTAATCGCCGTAGACTTGATAAAATTTGTTCCGCTAATCGATTTTGAGTTGAAACTTTTTAATTGTGTCTGATATTCAGTTTTACGTGAAAGTAATTTTTGTTTGCTTGTAGAATGAAAAAGTAAATTTGAAAGAACCATTGCCGGTTCTTCCGGATTTCTGAATATCGGTTTTGCAAATGAAGAATGCAGCTTGTAATTTTCCCAAAATTCCGGCAGCGGCATCACAACTTGAAGAATTGTTTTTTTCGATCTGATTGAATTTACGGCTTCAACTACTCCAAGCGGCTCAACCATTATTGGTTCAACAAATATTGAGATCACCGCATCAACATTTTTATCTTTTAAAACTATTTCATTTACTGCTTTGTACATTTCCGCAGAACCTCCGGGAAGAAGATCAATGGGATTTGATTTTGAACCTTCCTTTGGAACGATTGCCGACAACTTATGAATTGTGGATTCAGAAAATTTAACAAGTTCCAATCCCGACTTTTCAAGCGCATCTACAGTGAGAATTGCTGGACCACCGGCATTTGTTACAACAGCGATTCGGTTTCCTTTTGGAATAGGGAAGTGAAGAAATCCTTTTACAGTATTAAACATGTCGGAAATAGTTTCAACGCGAATAATTCCGAATTGCCGCAGCGCAGCGTTCACCACTCGATCAGCGCTTCCCAAAGCTCCGGTGTGCGATGATGCGGCTTTCATCCCGGCTGTTGATTTACCGGCTTTCAAAACTATTACCGGCTTTTTAATTTTTCCTAAAATAAACAGTTCTAAAAATTTGAATCCATCTACAAAACTTTCGAGATAATAAGTTGAAAGATGAATTGATTTATCTTTTTCCCAGAATTCAAGTAAGTCAATCTCGTTGATGTCGGCTTTGTTTCCGACACTTATAAAATGAGCAAATTTAATATTGGTTTCTCGCAAGGAATTAATTACCGCTGCGCCCAACGCTCCGCTTTGTGATAAAAATCCAACCGGTTCGTATTCCGGTTTTTCAGCTACAAATGTTGCGTTAAGTTTAATTTGATTATTTGAATTTATGATCCCCATACAATTTGGACCTACCAACCGGACATTGTTTTTCCTTGCTAATTCAAGCAATTCTTTCTCTTCTTGTTCACCTTCCGATCCGGTTTCTCTGTAACCCGCAGTGATAACAACTATTGCTTTTACTTTTTTGGAAATCAATTCTGAAACAGAATCGAAAACAAATTTTTTAGGAACAACAACAAATGCTAAATCAATGGTTTCAGTAATTTGGTTGATTGTGGAGAAGCATTTATACCCAAGTATTTCAGATGCTTTTGGATTTACGGGATAAACTTCCCCGGTAAAATTAAAAGTTTTTATAGACCTTAGAATTTCGTAACCGATACTTTTTTCTTTTGAAGAAGCTCCAACAACACAAACCGATTTTGGATAAAAGAAATTTGAAAGCGAACTTTTCATTAATCATCTCCCTTTGATAATCAAAAATAAGAAATATTGATCGGAAATGAGGAGAGATTCCAGTTAAAAAAATTGATTTACGAACAAGCCTGACCGGCTCAGACGGGGATTAACGATTTTAGTAGTTAGAAGATTTTGTGACATCAAAAATCAAATATCGTTAATCGTTATTCTTAAATACTTTTTATTCCCTTTAAATTATTCTCGTCATTTCCCACAGAATATTTTTTCTAACTATTTAAATTGTTATTCCCTCCTTGTTATTATAGTTCCTGTTAATTAGTTTTTCAGTGGGAAATTAATTTTAATCTTAAGATGCAATTATCTAATCGTTGACAAAATTATTTTCAGCAAATATGTCGGATAATTTGTAGTATAGGAAAATAAGTTTTCTTAAATACCAATGCCGAATAGTT
>MNVA01000116.1:0-5208 GCA_001871325.1 Ignavibacteria bacterium CG1_02_37_35 | reverse complement strand
ATAATACTATGAGTAAATCAAAAAAGCAGAAATCGCCGCAGGCTTATTTGGAAGCATTGCAGAGGCAAATAGCCAAAGATCTTAAAGAAAAAGACTTTGGTTCTTTAGAAGAGGCAAACAAGTTTATACAGGAAAAGTATGCCGGTAAAGAAATTAAATTCAATAAATCTAAGTTGTCATCAAAAGAAAAAGCAATGGATTTAATTTATGAAGCCTGGGAAAGCGATAGTAAAGATGAGATGATTTTACTCGCCGAAAAAGCTCTTAAGTTAGATGAGAATTGTGCCGATGCTTATAATCTGCTTGCGGATATCAAAGCAAAAACTCCAATGGAATCACTTGAATTATTTGCCAAAGGAATCGAAGCCGGGGAAAAATCTCTTGGCAGTGATTTTGAAAAGTATGAAGGGAATTTTTGGGGTTATCACGAAACTCGACCTTACATGAGGTCAATGGAAGGCTATTCCGATCTTTTATGGCATCTTGGAGAAAAAAGCAAATCAATTGAAGTCGGTAAAAAGATGTTGCAGCTTAACCCCAATGATAATCAAGGAATGAGACATATTCTTATTACCAGGCTTTTAATTTTAAACAGACTCCTTGAAGCAGAAAAACTTTACGAGGATTACAAAGATGATTCCTCTGCTCAATGGTATTACTCAAAAGCATATTTATTCTTTTGTAAAAGAAGTAAGCGGGCCTATGCAAACAAAGCGCTTAAAGAAGCGATGCTGTTTAATCCTTATGTCCCTCTTCATCTATTAGGATTAATTGAAACGCCTGATCAAATGCCCAAATATTTAGGCATCGGTGACGAAAATGAAGCAATTTTTTATGTTGATCAGGCTCTTGAACTTTGGGCAAATAATGAAAATGCAGTAAAATGGTTTGTCGATATGCACAGAAAAATGAAAGATGAACTTGACCATTTAATTGAGAAACGGGAAAAAGAACTAAATAAAAAATTTGACGATGAGTCTGACGATGAATAATTACCTAAGATAATCTTCCGAAATATTATGCAACGTCGCTCATTCCGCCCGGATAATGTAAAATGGGCAGTCCCTACCATATGGCACAAATATAGGCGGATTTTTTATTAATTGAATAATCTAAAAACTCCTGAAACTCTTTTTTCAGTACTCTTTTTTTTGTGAGGCTGGTTTCAAGTTCTCTAAAAATTTAATTAACCAAAGCAGTACAAATCCTAACAAAGATAAAATAACATCGTTGATATCAACAGAGAACTCTTGACTGTTTTTCACAAGGTATCCGGCATACTTTGAGATAAATATTGTCGTGAAAAATAATGTAAAACCGAACAATCCCGCGCGGATAGGATAATAAATGTAAGTCAGAAGTACCCTGTACTTAATATGTAAATTCACTTCTGTTTGACCCTTAACTTGAACAGCGCTTATTTCTTGCATTGAAAGACCCCTTGGTTTTATTTGTTAATAACTATTTAGAATTTTAACGTTCTCCTTTTACAGCATTATAGGATTAAAAAATCTTCTCTCCGAAAAAAATAAAAGTATTTTTATTGCATCGTTTCAACAGTTCAATCCTTCAACTTTCATCAATCTTTTATTTATTCCCATATGCCCATATGTTTTCAAGTAAACTAAACTTGCTATTGCAACATTACTCTTTTCATTAGTTCAAAGTCAAGTAGGGTAAACCCTAATTCGTAGTAGGGTAAACCCTACAAATGAGTAGGGAAATCCCTACAAGTAGGGTTACCCCAACTGATTTTTAATCCATTTTCGCACTTTTCTAATTTTAAGCTCTTTTTTGTTTAATTTCATCCCGTTTTCCCACGCCTTACCTTCCCTTTGAGTAATTTCAAAAGGAAAGCGACTTAGCGTTAGATACTATTTTACCGATACTACTTTTTTAACAGAACGAAAACTCTCTCCACCGTTTAACGGTTGTGCAGTTAGTGAATAGAAATATATTCCACTGGAAAGTCGTGAAGCGTTAAAATTCACTTCATAATTTCCGGTTGCTTTTACTTCACTCACTAACTCTTTTACTATTTCTCCGAGAGTATTGAACACAATCATCTTAACGCTGCTCTCATAAGGAACGCTATATTTTATCGTTGTACTTGGGTTAAACGGATTCGGATAGTTTTGACCTAATGCAAACTCTGTCGGTAAATTATTTACACTAACTTCTATTTCTTTGCTATACTCATATTTCCCATCATTATCAATTTGTTTTAACCTGTATTTATATTTCCCTTGAAATAGATTTTTATCTATAAAAGAATAATTGTTTTTTTCTGTCGTTGTGCCGTTGCCATTTACAAAACCAATTGATTGCCAGTTGTCAGAAGATCGATCACTTTCTACTTTAACCTTAATCCTTTCAACTTTAAATGCTTTGTTATTTTTCTCCGTTGCTGTTTCCCATTTTAATGTAACTCCGCTTCCATCAACTTCAGCGGAAAACGCAACAAATTCAACCGGCATCGGATCAAACAAAGTTCCCCGTTTCATAAAAATATCGCAAACAACATTTTGATATGTTGCCGGACGCTGACCCATAGGTGTAATTGCAAGCGGCTGACTGAAACTACCGCTTTGATTATCTATATAATACAAACGTAAATCGCCTTCATTGCGGTAAACAATATGCACAATATTGTTTTTATCAACTTCCACTTTTGGATTTGTAATATTCCCCGCTGCTGTTGTCGGTAATTCCGCAAGTGTACCGGAAAGATTATTGTAATATTTTAGCTGACCACCGAACACTCCGCCGGATTTAACAACGATATAAACTTTGTCGTTTTTATCAACATCAAGTGCGGCGTCAAAGTCGCCCCCGGTTTCCGCCTCCGCTAAAGTAACTATTGGCGAAAGTGTAGAGGTTCTCAAATCATACGAACGATAATAAGTAAAGTCGCTGCCGTCGGTATATGTAAAGAAAACAAAGTGCATCACGCTGTCGGAACCAATTTTACTATACGGCGTTGCCTTGTTTAATCCTCCCTGTGTAATTTCAATCGGTGCACCGAATGAGCCGGCAAAGTTTGTCAAATATTTTATCTGGAATAAATTTGAACCGTCCCTCCCGGTATAACCAACATGCAGCTTATCATTCGCGTCGATTGAAAGTGATGAGTAATTATCATCAACATTATTGTTAGTTAAATTAACTGTAGTAAAACTTCCATTACTCTCCTCGCGGGCATAATAAATCTCCCTTGTAGAGCCATCTGTATCCAACTGACCCGTGTATGAAACATGAACTTTGCCGTTAGAATCGAATGCCGGAAACTCCCGGTTATTAAATAAATTATTTCGTGCTATGGTATCCTGCGGAAAAGTTATCTGCTGCGCGAAAAGAGATGAAAGAGAAATAAACAGAAAAAATATAATAGTTTTCATAATTTACTCCGTAATTGATGATGCTCTTTGCAATTTCGGAAAAATGAGATGAAAAGGAAAGAGTAACGGAATAATTTAAACTTATTCTCGTTGATGATATTATTTAAGCGCCAAATAAATTTATAGCAATAAGGGGAAATTATTCTTCGCTATCCCTCCATGAATCTACTTCTCCGAGCAGTTTGGTTTTCCTTTTCATGATATCATACTCGCCGGTAAACGATGTTCCGCAGCATCCCCAGCCATAAATAAGCTTTGTGTTGTTTTTCCAGCCAATAACACGATGGATGGGTGAAGGACCGTATCCAGGTTTATACTGATCAATACAAAACTGGGGAGGTGCTTTTTTCTTTAAGTATAATCTAAGCTTATTAGTTTTTACAATTGGGATACCGCCAAAGTGGAAAAATTTTAAAGCCGTATATTTCCCATCCGGTGAGAATATACTTGTTCGAACATTCCATTCATTTTTATCATCACTGGAATCTTCCGGATAATCAAAAAATGTTGCTGTTAAAAGGTATGCTGAATCAAGCCTGGTATCCAATAGGAAATAACATCCACCGTAACATGTGTCGTTATCCTCCGTTTTAATTAACCTAAAACCATACTTCTCATTTTTTTGAATAACCTTATAAGAAGACAACTGACTAATTGGGTATGAAATGATCTCATACCATGGTTCACAATCTTCTAAGTTTTGCGCGATAGAAAATTGTTGGGACAAAAGCAAAATTGCTAAAAGAAATATTTTCAATGTTAAATCCTTAAGAATGATCTTTAGTAAAATTATTTCATCGAATTAAAACTATATTTCATTAATACTTGCAATTTGTTAAAACTGGCAGAATCAAACCAATTCTATAATTCATATCTTTTATTTATTGTGTATATAAACAGTCTAAAATATGAAACGCGTTATTAAATAACCTTATATGCAGGATTCTGATAACACGTTTCAAAACTTAATTTGAATCTCAGAATTAAGAGATAGAATAATTTTATTTGATTAGTATCATTTTTTTAGTGTCTTTAAATGCATGACCATTTGATGATAATACTGTAACCGAATATATATAGATACCGGAAGAAAGATTTTCTGCATTTAAAGAATATTTGTAATAACCTGCCGGCAGAGTTTCACCGGAAAGTAATGATATTACTTCATTGCCTAATAAATCATAAACTTTTAAATGAACATTTGATTCCTCTGCTATTCCAAATACAATAGTGGATGTTGGATTGAATGGATTTGGATAATTTTGTGAGAGCATATATTTTTCTGGAAGACCAGAAATCATTTGCAAATCTTTAACAGAACTAATTATTGCCCATGCCTCATTCGTATAATCGGAATTCCCGATAGAATTATATGCTCTAACTCGATAAAAGTATTGAGTATTTGGGGTTAGGTTATTATCATTATATGTAGTTGTATTAGCCCCTATCTGAGCTATCTCGCTCCAGGCTCCACCACTACCTTCTTTTCGTTCTATTTTAAATCCTGATTCGTTATTAGAATTATCTGTCCAACTTAAATTTATTTGTGTGCTGCTTTGAGGTGTTACAGATAGATTTGTTGGTGGATTTGGAGGTACATCAGATGTGGTAGCGCATGATTCATTTGAGTAATTAGAATTACCGGCAGAATTGTATGCTCTAACTTGATAACAGTATTGAGTATTAGGTGTAAGGTTATTATCACTATATGAAGTTGTATTAGCTGCAACCTGAGCTATTTCGCTCCAGTTTCCGCTGCTACCGGATTTTTGTTCTATTTTAAATCCTGTTTCGTTATCAGAATTATCCG
>MNVA01000208.1 GCA_001871325.1 Ignavibacteria bacterium CG1_02_37_35 | reverse complement strand
CATAATGAAAGTGATTTGTTTGTTTGATCAAAGAACGTTTTTGAGGTTATCGTAACTATTGTAGCACATTTCTTGCATTTCAACCGTTTTCTTGATAATAACCAATAGTCAGTAGCATTACATTTGTCGCATTTGAAACCTAATGGCCATTTTACTTCTATCAGGTATTTAACACAATTATTTTCGCTTGAAAAACTTTTATCAAACTGCATTTGGTCTCTTGGATATTCCATAACCACAAATATACAACTTAGTGGTAAGAAGTAAATACCCTAGTAAGTTAATTCGTATTAATTAACATTCTTATTTAGTTTTGTACTCAACAATAATTATTTTTTGAATCATCCTATTGTCTAAAGCACTCTTTATATCCATTTCAATAAGACCTACTCCTGGGGTATAAGAGATAAAATAATCCCAATACTCTAAAACATCTTCCGCCGGTTTTTCTCTAAAATAATAATTCACACAATTAAATTCTCCAATTTCAGTACTAATTTTTTGGTTTTCTGACAAACAGGTATATACTAAAGCGCTATCTGGCCTATACTCAAACCTTTGTTTTATTATATGATAATACATATAGGGGACATCCCATGTTTCTCCTCTCTTAACAGGATATTTTAAATACATAAACTTTTGGAAGATAGTATCTTTTTCAGCAAGACCACCTAAATAATATAAACCATCATATAGGTTTGTATAAATCCATTTTGCCGGTGCATAAGTGTTTTTTCCAAATCTTCTTGTTTGTACCCCCCCCTATAAGTCTTTCCTTCAAGATTGACAATTATTTCATTATCAATTGCAATAAGAAGTGAATCAGTTAGATTTGGAAGAATTTTTTCACCGGAATAAGTAAAAATCTTATATTTCCAGTAATTACCTGTAGAGATAGGATACAAAACGGAATTATCGAAACTTTCTATTGGTTTTTCACAAGAAACCATACTTATAGAAATTGAAATAAAGAGAATTGCATTGAAGGTGTTTTTCATTTTTATAATTAATTTTCTCTGTGGTCACAATAAAAATAAAAAACGAGAAAGTCAAGAGGTACGCGAAAATATTTTTATTAATGTCCAAAAGAATGTGTAGTAAGACGGGAAGAATAATTTTTCCCAATCTACAAAGTATTTCCCCAATTCTGTTTATTTTTGTTTTGCAAATAATTCAGGGAACGCATGTATAATTCTATTGTATTAGTTAAGCAAGTGCCCGACACCGCAAATATTTCGGGTAAAGTTATGAAGGAAGACGGAACGGTCAACCGCTCAAAACTTCCGGCGATATTTAATCACGAAGATAAAGTCGCGCTTGAGTTGGCGCTTCAGGTTAAAGAAAAATATGGCGGAAAAGTTACCGCAATTACTATGGGACCACCGAGGGCTTCCGATATTTTACGCGAATGTTTGTATATGGGAGCCGATGAAGTTTTTCTTATCAGCGATAGAAAATTTGCCGGAGCCGATACACTTGCAACTTCCTACGTGTTAAGCGAAGCGATAAACAAGATCGGGAATTATCATTTCATTTTTGGCGGCAGACAGGCAATTGACGGCGACACGGCTCAGGTCGGTCCGCAAACAGCCGACAAACTCAACATTCCGCAAGTTACCTACGCAGAACAAATTTTAGATATTAAAAAAAATAAAGTTACCATAAAAAGAAAAATAGACGGCGGACACGAGATCGTTCAAGCAACTTTGCCGGTGTTGGTAACCGTAATTAAAGAAGCCGCCGAGCCGCGTCCGTTCAGCGCAAAAAAAGTCATGGCGTACAAAGGGGCAAAATCTTTAACCGATCTTGAAAAATTAACCGAAGGGAATTCACTTCTTTATACCGATACGCTGATCCACGAATATCAAGAAAGAAATCTTTTTATTTCTACTTTAACGATGGATGATCTTCAACTTGATGTTGACCGCTGCGGCGTTAAAGGATCGCCGACAAAAGTTCACAAAGTTGAATCGGTTGTGCTTACCGGCGGAAATCAAACAAGAGTTGAACCGACAAAAGACGGCATCGGAATATTGATAGATAAGCTATTGGAAGATCATATTCTTGGTTAGAAAATATTGGGGATATTGCCAAGGTGAAAGTATTTATATTTGATAAAACGATTTTTTGATTAATGACATAGAAAGTTTAGACGATGCAAAAAACAATTAAAGTTGACAAACAACATGTAGAAAAAAGGATTATTGACTGGAAAAAACGTGTTTCAGATCTTTATTCAACAATCGAATTATGGTTAACAGGAAGTGATTATTACATTAAACGCGGTTCAAAATTAAAAATGTATGAGGAGTTAATGTCTGAATTCAATGTCCGCGCAACTAACATAGAAACTGCCGACATCTACAAAGACAATAAAATAGTATTGGCACTAAAGCCAAAAGGATTGTGGATGGTTGGAGCTAACGGAAGGATTGATCTTTTATCAACCAAAGGTAATTACATGCTTGTTGATTTTGCTGAACAGTTTGAGCCCCCGTATTGGAAATTATTTAATGGCGATAAAAAAAATGGAGTTGAATTTACTAAACAATCATTTTTTCAACTGCTAAATAAATAATCATCAATGAATATTTTTGACGAACTCGGAAAAATTTACAATGAGATTGATAATAAATATGCAAGCATAGAAGTTCAAGCTCGTTTAAGAGGACATCATAAAAAAGAAGCAGAATATTCAAGGAAAAGACAACTAAATGACCAAGCCTATTTTCTTTTTATGTTTACACGATTTGAGGGTAGAGTGAGAGATATTTCGGATAGCCTTATTAATAGTAAAGTGACTAACCTGGTGGATTGGAAAATAAATAGAGCATGGGATATTATTAATAAACAAAAATCAAATGACTCATTACATTTTATGAATAGAGTTGCTTTGCTTACTCCGAAAGGTCAATTCGACCACAACTTGATTAAGCAATATTATGATCAACGGAACAATATTGGTCATGGTGGGTCTTTCACCATTGCAATTAGCATCCCAACGGTTGTTGCAGATATGAAAAGACTTAATAAAGACTTAAAAGGGTAAGTATGTTAACGAACGATGTTTTCTACTATCAATATTATTTTACAAAACCGTTGAGTTAACCAGCTCGATAAGTGGTAGAAGTTCCATAGCAAGAAGATAATTCAGACAAAAACAAAAAGAAAAAAAATTATGCAAAATCTCTCAAATGAAGTTTGGGTTTTTATTGAACAACGAAATGGAAAAGCGGCGGATGTAAGTTTAGAGCTTCTCTGTAAAGGAAGAAAATTAGCCGAACAATTACACGGACCGCTGAAAGCAGTGGTTATTGGTGAAGATGTTAAAGCAATTGCCGACGAAACATTTAAATACGGCGCAAACGAAGTTTTGTTAATTCAACATAAAGAATTAAAAAACTACCGCACGCTTCCTTACAGCAGAATATTAAATGATCTCATCATAAAATTCTCTCCGCGTATTGTGTTGTTCGGCGCAACGGTTATCGGAAGAGACTTGGCTCCGCGTGTTGCTTCCAACACGAAAAGCGGATTGACCGCAGATTGCACTGAATTACGGATTGACACGATCACGTATCTTGGGAAAGAATGTAAAGATATTTTACTTCAAATCCGTCCCGCTTTTGGTGGTAATATCATCGCTACAATTATTACTCCCGATAATCCCGTGCAGATGGCTACGGTTCGCG
Organism: Ignavibacteria bacterium CG1_02_37_35; assembly: GCA_001871325.1. Classification (GTDB taxonomy): domain Bacteria; phylum Bacteroidota; class Ignavibacteria; order Ignavibacteriales; family Ignavibacteriaceae; genus UBA1563. The sequence continues at coordinate 7,830 of MNVA01000208.1, read as the reverse complement.
AAGGTGTAATGGAATTAGCTCTGCTCGAAAAACCGAACAAATCAAAAATTACAGAGATACCTTTTCTTCCCGACGCAACCGATTCGTTGGTTGAAATCATCGAACAGTTTCACCAAGAAAACAATGTGAACTTAAAAGGCGCCCCGGTAATCGTTGCGGGCGGGTACGGACTCGGTACAAAAGAAAATTTTAAATTGATCCACGAACTTGCGCATGTGCTCGGCGGAGAAGTTGCCGGAAGCCGCGCAGCTGTTGATGCTGGTTTCGTTCCGCATGAACGGCAAGTAGGACAAACGGGAGTAACCGTCCGCCCAAAACTTTATATTGCAGTCGGAATTTCCGGCGCAATTCAACACCGCGCGGGAATGCAGGAAGCGAATAAAATTATCGCTATCAACACTGATCCCGACGCACCAATTTTTCAAATTGCGCATTACGGGATTGTCGGTGATGCAGCCGTTATTATTCCCAAATTTATTGATGCCTATAAACATAAATTGAAATAGAGGAACTATGCCAAATTTCTTTTTAGATAACAGCGATCTGCAATTTCATTTTAATAAACTTGAGTTAAAAGAAGTTGTTCGCATTACCGAAGATGATTACGAAGAAGCGAAAAAATATAATTACGCACCGGTGAATTATGAAGACGCCATTGAGAATTATAGAAAAGTTTTAGAAGTGACAGGCGATTTAGCCGCCAACTTTATTGCCGGAAGAGCCGCCGATGTTGATATTGAAGGTGCTACATTTTCCGATGGAAAAGTTGCTTATGCAAAAGGAACACAGGAAAATCTGAAGCAGCTTTCTCAAGCTGATTTGATGGGAATGATCCTTCCGCGTAAATACGGCGGACTGAATTTTCCGTTTACCATTTATATGATGGCGGTAGAAACGCTATCACGTGCCGACGCTTCTTTGATGAACGTTTTCGGTTTGCAGGATATTGCCGACACAATTAAAAAATTCGGGAATGAAGATCAACGGCAAGAATTTATTCCAAAGTTTTGTACAGGCGAGAATACCGGAGCAATGGCTTTAACCGAACCGGATGCTGGCTCTGATTTGCAAGCGGTAAAATTGCAAGCTTATCAAAATGACAAAGGAGAATGGTTTTTACGCGGTGTAAAAAGATTTATCACCAACGGAAACGGCGAAGTTCATTTGGTGTTGGCTCGTTCAGAAGCCGGAACAAAAGATGGTCGCGGATTAAGCATGTTCGTATGCCGCACAGATAAAACCGTTGTGATCAGAAGAATTGAACACAAACTTGGCATTCACGGCTCGCCTACTTGCGAATTGCAATTCAACGATACTCCGGCGCAATTGGTCGGACAAAGAAAATTCGGATTGATAAAATATGTTCTCGATCTAATGTTCCGCGCGCGTATGGGAGTTTCTGCGCAAGCGCTTGGAATTTCTCAAGCGGCTTACGAAGAGGCTGTAAAATATGCCCGCGAACGTGAACAGTTCGGAAAAGCGATTTACAATATTCCTGTTATCGCGAACATGCTTATCGAAATGCGAGTGATGCTGGAAAGCAACCGCTCACTTTTTTACAGCGCGGCAAAATCGGTTGACGTTAAAGAGAAACTCGAAGAGCAAATTGAAAAATTGAAGACCGAAGGAAAATCTTTTAGCGAAGAAAACAACCGATTGAAGCAAGCGACAAAAATTGCAAACTTTTTGACGCCGATAAGCAAGTACACATTAACCGAATCTGCAAACAAAATAAGCTACGATGCGCTGCAAATACACGGCGGAACCGGCTACATGAAAGAATTTAAAGTTGAACGCCTTACCCGCGATGCGCGCATTACAAATATTTACGAAGGAACTTCTCAGTTGCAAATTGTTGCGGCTTCGGGTGGAGTCATTAACGATGTGATGAAAGAATTTTTTGAAGCAAAAGAAATACACGAGTACAAAGGCGGATTAACACGACTCGCTAATCATTTAAATGAAATCCGCGAAATATATCTTGATTGTCTGAAGTATGTTATCGATAAAAAAGATACCAGTTTTCAAGATGTTGCCGCAAAGGATTTAGTTGAACTCTATTCATATTTGTATATCGGTTATTTGGTTTTGGATGAAGCGGAGATTGAATCGAAAAAAATCTTTATTGCAAACCGTTACATCATCAACTCGCTTGCAAACGCGAGAAAGAATGCGGCATCAATTAAAAATGAATTGTTCTCCGATCTTTTACACGCAGATAAAATTTTAGTCTAACAAATTATTTACATGGGAGCTAACATGGAAAAGAAAATCTATTACTACCGCGCTTATGACGATAAAGAAGAAAAAAACTATTTCAAATGCTCTTTTGACCACGCGGCGATTGAGGCGTTGTTAAAGGACTTTGAACAGACTCACCAGGCGTATTACAATTATGATTTCGTGAATTTTCTGAAAGAAAAAGATTCCGAAGCCGAGTTAATAGAGATTACGAACATTTATTATTAGAGTTCACACTTGTTAGCTGCCGGGTTTTAGTCTTCCTATTGGGCAGCATCAGGCGCTTGCCATAATTCAAGCTTAGTCCCTTCGGGATCAGTGATCCAGGCAAACTTGCCGTACTCACTTTCTTCTTTTCCGGTTATGGGTATTTCCAGTTCTTCAAGATGAAGCAAAACCGTTTCAAGATTGTCAACTTGAAGATTTAATTCAAATTCTTTTTTCTTCCCGGGTAGTTCTTCTTTCGATTTATTGATAGAAAAGATTGTTGCTTTTCTTTCAGCACCATTTACGCTTTCTTGATTAACGAATTCCATTCCGTAAGTTTTTCCTTCTTCATAAGTATCGAAGCGAAGGTTGAAAGTATGAGCATACCATTCTGCAAGCAACTTCGGATTATTTGCCCGGATAAATATTCCTCCAATTCCTTTTATCATCTTTACTCCTAACTATATATTGATTAAACCCGTTAAATAAAGAACTGCGTTTCCTGCAATTTCCACGCGGTCGCCAAGCAGCTTGCAGAATAATTCGCCGCCGCGTTTAGAAATTTGACGAGCGAGTAATTCATTTTTTCCAAGTCGCTCCGCCCAAAAAGGAATAAGCGTACTGTGTGAAGAACCTGTTACCGGGTCTTCGTTAATTCCTTCTTTCGGCGCAAAGAAACGGGAGACAAAATCTGCATTGTTTCCTTTTGCCGTTGCGATATAGCCGAAGCAGTCAATTTTTTTTAGTAACAAAAAATCGGGTTGAAGCGAAAGAACATCTTCCTCCGTTTCGTAGAGCAACAATAAGTCACGCGATTTCCAAATTTCTTTCGGCGTCTTCCCAATTGCCTCAATCAAGCCTTCGGGAATTTCTGTTGCCACGGGTATGCGGGAAGGAAAATTCATGACAAGTAATTCATTTCTTTTTGTTACTTCAAGTTTTCCGCTTTTCGTTTGGAAAGTGATTTTATCTGTTTCGCTCTTTAAAATATTGAAAATCACATATGCGGAAGCGAGAGTCGCATGTCCGCAGAGATCAACTTCAGCTTCGGGAGTGAACCAGCGGAGTTCATAATAATTTTCTTTCTTTATGAAAAAAGCTGTCTCGGCAAGATTATTCTCAGCAGCAATAGATTGCATAACACTATCTTCTAACCAATACTCAAGCGGGCAAACAGCCGCCGGATTTCCGCCAAATAACTTTGCCGTGAAAGCATCAACTTGATAAATAGGTAATTTCATTTTTAAATACTCTTTGTGATTGACTAAATTAAACTACAAAATATTTTTGAAATTCACTTTTAAATAGTTAGTAAAAATATTCTACGCAGAATAGCAAAAATATTTGTTTGAGAAACACTTGGCAGAATGAATGAAGATGAATGGATGAATGGGTTTAATTTAAAAATGATTGATGTTTCAATGTTTTTCATTCAACCATGCAAACATTCAATCATTCAACTAAAATTATTTGGTTCTGATTTACCAGATTATGAACTATGAATATTGAAATTAAACACATTGCTTTCGGCGGAGCAGAACATAAAAAGGAAATTGAACTCCGTTACAAAGTTCTGCGCCAACCGCTCGGATTGAATTACATGCAAGAGCAACTTAAGGCTGAAAAAGATGAATTTCATTTTGCCGCTTTTGATGGAGACAAGCTTGTTGGCTGTTTACTGATGAAAGCAATTGGTAACGATGAAATAAAAATGCGCCAGGTTGCGGTTGATGAAGATGATCAAGGGAAAGGTGTTGGTAAATCGCTTGTACTTTTTTCAGAAAAGTTTGCTGCGGAAAATGGTTTTTCGCATATCACGCTTCACGCACGAAAAACCGCTGTTCCGTTTTATGAAAAATTAGGTTACAAAATCGTTGGAAATGAATTTACAGAGGTTACTCTTCCTCATTTTAAAATGAAGAAAGAGAAACCGTTTGTTTAACGGATAAAAGGAAAAAATCTATATACAAAAGGCAGAAATAATTATTTACAGTTATTTATTTTTGAGCAGTGCTTTTAATGTTTTAATAATATTCTGCAAAGGTTCGGGTATGGTTAAGAAATTTGTGCTTGTTTTTTCTCTTTTGATTTTCTCAAGTATTATTTATCCGCAAAGTAAAAACAACTATAAACTCTTAGGCGGAGTAGTTGATTCAACTTTGGGAACCGGATTAACCGGAGCAAACGTAACCGTAATTTCCCGCGCGAATGGAAAAACTATAACACAAACAACGTTCGATGAAAAGGGATTTTTCACGGTTAACAACATTTCCGAGAAAAATGTTCGCGCAAAATTTTCAATGCTCGGATATCAAACCAAAGTTGTTGATTCCATTCCGTTAGAAAAAACTTACCGGTTGGGAGTGATAAAACTCCGCTCGACCTTTATTCTCATGCCCGAAGCGGTGATCAGCACGGTTAAACCGATGATTGAATTCCAGGTTGATAAGCAAATAATAAATATGGATCAAGTGCCCGGCAGTTCAGGCTCGTTAACCGACGCGTTAAAAAATACCGGCTCCGTAGATGTTGATCCGCAAACCAATGCGATTACCGTACGCGGACAAGCGGTAAAAATTCAAATGGACGGTCATCCGTTTGAAATGCCTGCTAACATGCTCGCGCAGCTTCCGGTTTCAATGGTTGATCAAGTTGAAGTTATTTTGTCTCCTTCGGCAAAAGAAAGCGCCGAAGAAGGAGCGTATATTCTCAACATCATTTCTAAAAAAGGAAATCCAGATAGTTATAGCGGCTCCATCAACTTAAACACATCCACCAATAATCGAACCTATGGCGGGTTAGGTCTGAATTATAAAACAGGTAAATTTAATTTTTTCGGATCGTTTTTTGGCGGGTATGCCGATATGATCAACAATTCAGTTTCAGAAAAATATAATTATAACAGCGCTAATCTTTATGCTTTAAGAACGAATACCAGGGGCAGCTTTGATGGTTTCATGGGCTATTACAAATTTGGGTTCGATTTTGCCATGGACGACAACAATTCGTTCACATTTTACAGTACGGTCAGTCAATACAAATTTACTAACGGCGGAACTAGCAGAAGTTCTGCCGAGAATAATCTCTTTGTTCCGCAATACAGTTATGAAAATAACAACAGTTCACTTTATCGTTCAAACGCTTATTCGTTATACGGTTTTTATAAAAAGAAATTCGATGCAAAGGGGCACGAGCTGACTTTTGATGCATACGTTACGAACATTGCAAATCCTTCGAATTCAGAAGTAACTACTGCGTACAGTTACAACTTTAATTATCCTCAACTTCATAAAAGTGCTACCGATGAAAAAGCAAAAACATTCATAAGCAAAATTGAATATGTTATCCCTACTGCAATTGGAAAATTTGAGACCGGATATCATTTAACCGTACGGACGAGAGAGAATGATTATAACAGTTCCGATTTTTCTTACGCAATGAATAATTGGAACGACAGTTTGTTGTTGGGTAACCTTTTCAGTTACAATGAAAACATTCATGCGCTCTACGTAACCTATTCAGACAATTTTGGTGATGTAGGAGTTAAAGCCGGTGTTAGAGCAGAAAATCTTAATGTTAATGGAGAACAAAAAACAACGGGTGAAAATTTCACCGGAAATCATTTGAACTTTTTCCCGAATCTAAATCTTTCTTATAAATTCAGCGATCTATTGCAGCTAACGTTTAACGCGTTCCGGCGCGTTCGGTATCCGCAGATGTATTACGTAAATCCTTTTAGAACTTATAACGGACCCAACAATTACACTGCCGGCAATCCAACGATAAAACCCTCGTTCATTAATTCCTACGCCATCGCATTGTCGCAATACGTTAATGTCTATTACGTTTACACAACGGGATTGTTCGATTACGTAATGGCGAACGTGAACGACAGCATTACGTTCAATAGCCCTGTGAATCTTTCTTCAAACAAAACATACGGAGTTGAACTTACACTGCCTTATTATAATAGTCCGATGATGCCATTTCATCTGCCCGATTTTATCAGCATGGTTAATGTGCAAATTGGATACACTTATCAAAAGAAAATCGGAAGCTATCTTGGCGAAGACCTTTCCGATTGGGGTTACAGGAAATGGATAAACACTAACCTGGGATTAAAATTATGGTGGGAAGTAGATGCTAATTTCTATTTTAGGTTTACACCAAAAACAGAAAGCAAAAAATATGTGAACAATCAGCAAACCGATCTTTCTATTTATTTAAGTAAATCGGTTTGGGATAAAAAATTGAAAATTAATATCTCTGTCTCGGACTTATTAAATACAAATAAGTATGATAGAAAAACTTACGGCACCGACTTTTTCTATCGCAATGTTTATACCCCATACCGGAGCCGCAGTATCTCGGTGGGATTTACCTACATGATCAACGATTTCATGGATAGAAGGGATAGAAGTCTCGATGACGGAAGAGACGCAAGTAACCAGGGGTTTTAGGTATAAGACGTTGTTAGACAAAAATTACAAGATGCCGAAGTATCCACCAATTGATGAAGGTGAAATAATCCTGGTACGGTTTATTAGTAGCGATAGAAAACTTGATGTTTTTGAAGAAGTATTTAAGCTGCCAAAAGGAAGTAGTTTATAGCTATGTCAGAGTATTTATTTGCCTCAAGATACATCAAATTACTTGTCTACCAAAATGATAATCTGGTGGCAAGTTTTAGAGATATGATAACCATGAACTGATGTGTAAACGATGTCCTGCTACACTTGTGATTGTTAAGATTTGTCTACGATGTTATGCTACATGACAATTAGGAGTTAAGAATTAGGGATCAAAATTTTTTCCATTCCTAATTCGTAATTCCTCATTCCTAATTTTATTCGCATTCCCCTTCCCAATTTTCTTTTCCTTCTTTCAAGAGATAATAGACGATCACAAAACCCGCAAGCGGATCTGCTTGCCAAAATCCCCAAAAGTAATTTGCGGCTAAACCCAACAATAATGCGACTGACAAAAACGCGCAGGCAAAAGTTTCTTTCGCGTCGGCAATAAGAGCTCGGCTGTTTATTTGCTTGCCGACTTTTATTTTTGCTTTTGCAAGGATAGGCATGATAAGTAATGAGAGCATCGCAAGAATTATTCCTCCTGGCGATTCTTTCGGCGGTTCGTTTTGAACTAAGGTTAAAACAGATTGCACAAAAACATAAGTGCCGAGGATAAAAAAAGTTACGGAGACAAATTTTTGCGCGCGCCGTTCAATTTTTTCTTCTTCCTCTTTTTCAAGCGTTGTTCCTTTAGTTAACCGCCAGATTAAAACCCCGCCGGAAAGTGATTCAACGATGCTATCCAGACCGAAACCAACAAGCGCAATGCTTGAAGCAATGCCGCCTAAAAGAAGCGCGGCAGCAGCTT
>MNVA01000143.1 GCA_001871325.1 Ignavibacteria bacterium CG1_02_37_35 | reverse complement strand
TTTGCTGATACGACGCTGCCATGTGCGGAGAATGTTGACTTTAAAGCATCGTCATCTACAGACCAGGGAAGACTCCCAACGAACAATTTAGTACTCACTAATGAACCTTTGAAATAATGAAATATGAATTAATTACAGCCCTAAAGTAATCCTTTTTTAGATAAAAGCAAAGGAATTTAACTTTTATTTTAAGAGAGTAAAAGTGTGAGCGCTTCGGCAAGGTTTCCGACTGCGATGACTTTTATCGTACTTTTCGTTCGTAATAATTTTTTATTTGCCGAAGGAATAAAGATTCTGCTAAAACCAAGTTTTTCCGATTCGAGAATTCTCTTCTCAATTTGGCTAATACTCCGTAACTCTCCTCCCAAACCCACTTCACCCACTACAACGGAATTAGGGTCTGCAATTTTATCAGTTAAGTTTGAAGCGACTGCACAACAGACAGCAAGGTCAATAGCCGGTTCATCAATCTTTACACCGCCAGCTAAATTTAGAAAAACATTATGAGCAGAAACCCTGATGTTTGCCCGCTTTTCCAACACTGCAAGTAAAATGGATAATCTCCTGTAATCAAATCCTGTTGTAACACGTTGCGGATTACCGAAATGTGAAGGGGTGACTAACGCCTGCACTTCAATTAAAAGTGGCCGCGTCCCTTCAATACTGGCGGTAACCACGTTTCCGCTGATGAGTGTTTCCCTATCACCAAGAAAAACCTTACTCGGATTTGTAACTTCCAGCAAGCCGGTATCATGCATTTCAAAAATACCGATCTCATTTGTACTGCCGAATCTGTTCTTAATTGCGCGAAGAATTCTGTAGGAATTTTTTACGTCTCCCTCAAACTGGATAACGGTGTCAACAATATGTTCCAAAATTTTCGGTCCCGCAATGGTTCCGTCTTTCGTTACATGTCCGACTATAATTACTGAAAAGTTATCGCGTTTTGCACTTTCTAACAGAGTCGCAGTACATTCACGAATTTGTGTAACAGTTCCCGCCGAGTTTTCAAAATTTGCGTTGACCATTGTTTGTATGGAATCTATGATAACAACTTTCGGACTCTCGTTTTTTATTATATGTTGAATGGTATGTAAATCAGTTTCAGCAAGAATTAAAAGTGATTCTGAACTTATTTTTAAACGAGAAGCGCGAAGTTTGATTTGCTGGGCAGATTCTTCACCGGAAACATAAAGGACGGTTTTATTGATCTTTGCCGCGGCTTGTAAAACGAGCGTTGATTTTCCGATTCCCGGGTCGCCGGCGATTAAAACAACAGAGCCAGAAATTAACCCACCTCCTAAAACCCTGTCAAATTCTTCAATCTTCGTCTTTATCCTCTCTTCTTCAAAAGAGGAGATTTCATCAATCTTCTTTGGTAAAGAATTTTTTGTGGGCGAACTAATTTTGTGTTTCGCCGTTTCAACAATTTCTTCTTGAAATGTGTTCCAACTTTCACACTCAGGACATTTCCCAAGCCAGCGAAGCGATTCGCATCCACAGCTTGTGCAAACGAATTTAACTTTAGTTTTTGCCATAAGATTTTTCTTCTTTTACACGTTGCAAAATTTGAGGGAGAATTTCCCCTGCTTTTCCAAATAATGAAAGATCTACAATGCTAGACAATTCTGTCTTTTCGATGTTCACTTCGACTAAAAATTTTCCATGTTTTTTTGCTATGTAGGGAATATTTGCCGCGGGAAAAACCAGAGCTGATGTTCCGATGACAAATAAAATATCACAAGTTTCCGCCGCAAGTTCGCTCAAGGAATATGCATCTTCCGGCAGTAATTCACCGAACCAAACAATATCGGGACGAATCAATCCGCCGCACCCGCATTTAGGAACTTTGCCTTCGATCTCTAAATTCTCAAAATCAAATCTTTTTCCGCAATCAATGCAATAATTTTTTTCAATATTTCCGTGCAGCTCATAAACTATTTCACTTCCGGCACGGCTGTGAAAACCGTCAACATTTTGTGTTACCACCAAAACTTCATCAAAATAATTTTGAAATTCGGAGATTGTCAAATGGGCGTGATTCGGAGAGGCTTGGTGAACAATCTTTTTCCGATACTGATACCAGTCCCAAACAATTTGTGGATTACGAAGAAAAGCGTTGAAATTTGCGAGTTCATCGGGTTTCATTTTATTCCAAATGCCGTCTTTACCCCGGAAAGTCGGAATTCCACTTTCGGCGGAAATTCCGGCTCCCGTAAAAAAAACTATTTTTTTGGCGGAGGAGAGAGCACTTTTCAGTTTTTCATATTGTTGAAGCAAAGGAAAAACTTTCTCTCATTTATTTTTTATAGATTCCAACAGTTTTTTCGATTCGGCTAAATACATATCATCATCTTCATCAACTTCCTTTATGTAAGGAATTTTATAAAGTTCTTCTTTAGCTTTTTGATATTCATCTTCTTCAATTAACGCTTTGGCATAATCGAGGTGATACATTCTAAAGTTTGGGCGAAGTTCGATTGCTTTTTTGTACTCTGCAAAAGAGACACCCATATCGCCCCAGCCTAAGCCCAGCGGAAGGCGGACTAAATAGGGTTTCTCACAAACTTTTGCGTGTGATCTTCCCAGAACATAATGGGATGACGCCTGCACATCATTTCCACCGTTACCAAGTTTAATGGCTTTTTCACAATCTTTTTTTACATCGTTCACCAAACCGATAACTTTGAAAACACCTTTGAATAATGCAATTCTTCCTTTAGCGATGGAACGACGCAGATAGCCGACAGACGAATTTGGAGCAGCTTTTACGGCTTTGTCGGCATAATCAAGTGCGAGCTGATATTTGGCAAGCTGTGCGTCTTTCTGCTCGTCTGAACTTCCCGGCATGTGCTCGGCAATATCAACATAAGAACGGCTGATCCTCCAGAGAACTTCGGGGTTATTCGGATCTTGTTTTTCCGCCATTTGAAAAGATGCAAGCGCTTTCTGATTATTAAATTCTTTGGTAGAAAATTCATCGCCTTCTTTAATCAATTCGTCAACGGATTGAGGAAATGCGAGAGACGAAAGGAAGAAAATGACAAAGAGTAAAACTGATAACTGTTTCTGTTTCATAGACACCTCTTTAGTTTATTGGTTATTGATCTCTTTTTTAAATAACTGTGTTGAAATTAATGAAATATATTTTGTCCAGTCTGATTGTGTATTTACATCGTTTATGATGGCGCTTTTATACGCATTCGTTTGGGCGCTGAGCTCATCGGCATGATAAAGCGCGATCGCCTCTAATGTTCTCGGGACAACCGGGGAAGCATTTTCTAACTTACCTTGATGACTCAACATTAAATGAAGTAGCTGGAGCTTAAGATCTTCCGGAAAATCTGGAATCTCATTTACCGCTTCATTAACTTTTAAAGATGCGATCACAATGTGCCCGAGCAATTTTCCTTTATCGGAATAATCAAATACCGAATCGAAAATGAGTTCTTCTATTTTACCGTAATCGTGCAACATTGCACCGGCAGCCAGCAAGTCCTTATTAATTTCCTTATGAAAGGTTGACATCAATTTACAAATTTTTATGATTTCTAAAGTATGCTCCAATAATCCGTGAATATACGCGTGATGCCATTGTTTTCCTGCCGGGGCTTTAGAAAATTTTTCAAACTTTCCTCCGTCGAATAGTATATTAAGAAGTTTTTTCAAATGAGGATTTGCTATTTCGGAAATGGTTGAGTAAAACTCGCTCTTCATTTCCTCAAAATTTCTTTTTGATTTTGGGAGAAAGAACTCCGTAGAAATATTTTCTGAAGGTTTTGGAAGTCTGATGTTCTCAATTTTTATTTGGGGAGAATTCTGGTATTCTTCAAATACTCCTTCTATATGAACGACTACTCCGGTTGTCAATTCCGGAAGAATGGAGCTAAAATTATCCCATAAATTTGCGGGGGCGGATATACTTTTATCGCCAAGTTCAAGACTGACGTACTGTTTGTTGGTCTTCGTCTGTTTAAGTTCACTTCGTCTTATCATTAAAAAATGATCAACACGTTCCCCCTTTTTTAGCTCTGCCAAATCAGTTTGAAATATCATTGACTTCCTGTTTTTGTGAAACCGCTTCAATTATTGCGGAAGAATGAATTCTTGCAACGACCGTTCGGTTTAAAAGTTCAATTGAAACCGCGAGCGATTTTCCATCCGGTTCTTCAACCACAACCCCGGTAACGCCGGTAAAAGGTCCTTCTTTAATCAGCACTTTTGCACCTTTGATAATTCCGTGAACAACAAAGTAATCTTCTTCTTCCTTAATAAACTCAATAAAATTCTGCATTTGGTCGTTGGGAATTTTAGCCGGTCTTCCGCAATCAAAAACGCACCTAACCACCGCGTCCTGTTCAAGAGCAAGTAAGCGCTCTTTTTCTGAAGCGTAAATAAAAATATAACTGCTGATTAATGGTTCGGTAACTTTCTTTTTCCGGTCGCTCCATTGTTTCAGCCTGGTAATAGTCGGTAAATAAACTTCGAGCTCTAAAGCCCTAAGTTGAATTTCCGCTTTAAATTCCTGACGCGGCTTTGTGTATAAAGCAAACCAGTGTTTATTTCCGACAAAAGTTTCCATACAAGAATTACTATCTAAAAGTTAATCAATTAATTGAAATATAATAATTAATTTAAGGTTGATTTCAAAGTATACAAAAGTTCCTCTTCCTGTAAGGGCAAATGAAGAAAATGCTTAACACCTTGTAAAAGGTATGATTGGCGTTGTTCAATCTCACCCGTATGCAGCATTATGATCGTCGGGAACTGCATGGTACTGCTCTCTTTTTTTGCGGATTCAATAAACTGCAGCCCGGTCATTAACGGAATCTGATGTTCTGCCAATACTAAGGTTGGAATTTTATCAGCAATGATATTTAATGCTTCATAACCATTTTCTGCATGCAGAATTTCAAATTCGCCAAAGTTGTTTTCTAAAATTGTATCTATTTGTATAGTAGTAGAAATATCGTGACAGACGATCAATATTCTGTTTGATGGAAGCGGCAGTGTGAAATGAAATTCAGTCCCTTTCCCTTCTTCTGAATAAAGCCAGATCTCTCCACTATGCTTCTCAATAATTTCTCTTACCAAAGCTAATCCTAAGCCGGTTCCCGTTTCGCCTTTTGTCCCCAAATTTGAAAATGAGGACTCAATAGAAAAGACTTTTTGCTGTTCTTCACTTGAGAGTCCAACTCCCGTATCTCGTACTATAAACTCAATTTGCTTTTCATTAAACTGTTCGGCAGAAATTTGAATTGACGAATTTTCAAACGAAAACTTTATAGCGTTACTAAGTAGATTTAAGATGACTTGTTTTAACAGCCTCTCATCAGCTTGTACGAAGAGATTATCGGAAGCAACAACTTTAATATCAATTCCTTTCCTCATTGCATTACCGGTAAGAGTGGAAACACAATTATAAATCAACCCGGTAATCTTCAAACGCTGCGGTTCAATTTTGAGAGAACCGGTGCGTAACCTTGACCAGTCAAGTAAATAATTTATAAACTCCAGTTGATTTTGAGAAGCTTCTAAAATGTAATTGAGATACTCATTCTTATCTTTAAGGGGAAGGTTCGGTTCATTGATTAAAATTTCCGCAAAGCCAAGAATAGATGTAAACGGAGCCCGAAGGTCGTGTGAAAGAATATTAATAAATCTATCTTTCCCCTCACAAGTTTCACGTAAATCAGTTTCGGCTTTTTGCAAGTCAGTAATCTGATTATAAAACTTTGTTACGTCAGTAAACAAAGCAAATGAAGAAATAACGAATCCACTTTTATTTCTCTCAACTGAAACACGTTCTTGAATCCATTTTTCATTAGCTTCTTGTAAGACAATCCGATACCGGAACTCAATAGCAGAGTTTTTTGAGAGGAGAAATTCATTATTTTGTTTTATCACACGCACTGCATCATCACGATGGATGAGTGAAAATATTTTCCCTTTTTGATCAATTACTTGCTGCTCATCCCAGCCAATAATTGACTTCACCGTTTCGCTCACAAAAATTTCATCACGATTTTTTCTCTTCTTAACTACCACAAAAAAACTATCTCCCAACCGGGAAGCTTTTTTATACCATTCTTTATCTTCCACAAGTTGAGCAGGCTTGGGATTGCTTGTTTCTTCCAATTTGTTCTGTCTTTAATTGAATAATCTTTTGGCAAATATACTAATCTTGGGTGAATTAGTCGAATGTGTTCCTTCAACTGAAGGAAACTTTTTTGCATTTTTAAGAGTTATTTATAGAAAATTTGAGGATAAGATGAAGACCATTATTTTTTTGTTACTCGTTTCTGTTTTTGCGTTTCCGTTAAAAGCACAAGAATCAACCGGAATACTTTACGGTAAAATTTTCGATCATTCCACTAATCAACCTATCCCCTTTGCTTCCGTGTTATTAGTAGGCACCGGGAAAGGGATACAATCTGACATTGATGGAATTTTTAGAATTACAAATTTACCGCCGCAATCGTATCAACTAAAGGTTTCTGCAATCGGATACAACCCCGAAATAAAAACAGACGTGACCGTTAATACTGCAAAACCTACAGAAATTGATTTCGCTTTGAAAGAATCAGTTTTAGAGCTTGAGGGAGTAACCATTACTTCTGATTATTTTATGAAGAACCCATTTGAAACGAATAGTGTAACTTCTTTTAGCTATGAAGAAATACGCAGGGCTCCGGGAGGATTTGAGGATGTTGTCCGGGCGCTTTCTGTGCTTCCCGGTGTTGCGCAAGCGGATGCCGGAAGAAATGATTTAATAGTTCGTGGCGGCGCACCTTCCGAAAATCTTTATTTAATAGACGGAATTCCCGTGCCAAATATTAATCACTTCGGAACACAAGGAGCGACCGGTGGACCTTTAAGTTTTATAAATCTTGACTTCGTAAAAGAAACGACATTTTCGACCGGTGGTTTTCCTGTTCTCTATGGCGATAAACTTTCTTCGGTTTTAGAGATCAATTTACGCGAAGGAAGAAAAGATAAAATAGGCGGCAAGGCAACAATTTCAGCTTCACAATTTGGATTAAATTTAGAAGGTCCACTATCAAATTCTTCCACGTTTCTTTTTTCTGCACGAAGAAGTTATCTCGACTTTATTTTCAAAGCAGCGGGTTTTGGTTTCGTTCCTGAATATTATGATGTGCTTTCAAAATACAATGTTGCAATTGATACTAAAAGTTCGCTTTCATTTCTTTTTGTCAGCGCTTTTGATAATGTAAAATACTTCAATGACACCGAAGATCA
Source organism: Ignavibacteria bacterium CG1_02_37_35 (assembly GCA_001871325.1). Lineage (GTDB taxonomy): Bacteria > Bacteroidota > Ignavibacteria > Ignavibacteriales > Ignavibacteriaceae > UBA1563. The sequence continues at coordinate 883 of MNVA01000143.1, read as the reverse complement.
ACGATACGACAATTCAACTATTTTAGGGAGCGATCAAATCCAATACGCAACTGCTCTCCAATATAAAAGATTATTTAACAATGGTTTTTATACTCTTTCGCTAAGCAGAAATTTTGTTGATTTTAATACTTCCCAGAGAGATTCGCTGTTGAATCCAATTTTTCTTAATAAATCCCGTGAAGGCGAAAACATTTTAAAGTTCGATCTTATTTATAAAACTTCAAAACTAACCGAACTTAATTTTGGGGCTGAAGCTAAGTTGATAAAATTTAAAGCTGATATTTATTTTCCACCTTTTAAAACAACTTTTGGTGAAACCTTACCGATCAACTCGGTTGTTGTTAATAAATTGTATGATAAATACGCGGCATATCTAAATTACAACCAAATGTTTCTGCAAAGATTTACCGCGAATGTAGGCGCTCGACTCGATTACTTTGATGCTGTTACCACTAACTATTATGTCAGTCCAAGATTTTCACTTTCGTATATGTTGTCTCCGCTAACAAATATAAATTTTAGTGCGGGAATTTTTCATCAATTCCCTTCTTACATTTGGTTAAGCGGCGACCCAACAAACAAGAACTTAGAAGCTATTCAAGTAAATCAATATGTGTTTGGTTTCGATCATCGGGTTCAAGAAGATTTATTATTTAAGAATGAATTTTATTATAAAGGGCATCTCTAAAAACCTTCAAGGTTTATCTTTACCATATTTTGTTATGTTAAAATTTTATCGAACTTAGCTAAAATAAAAACCTTGAAGGTTTCTTAGCAAGATTTTAGAGGTGCCCATAAAGATTATTCTAAGTATCCGACAAGTACGGTTCGACCTTATTTATCGCTTGCAAATACAGGCGCCGGCTATGCAGGATCGGAGGAT
>MNVA01000233.1 GCA_001871325.1 Ignavibacteria bacterium CG1_02_37_35 | reverse complement strand
TAGGAATTAGGAATTAGGCACTTAGAGAATCGCTATCGCTAACATGTTAACGATAATTAAATATCGAATATTGAACAAGGAATAATGAATTTCGAAGTGAATGCAATCCGTATTTTAACTTCATCATTCGAAATTCCTTGTTCGATATTCATTATTCATTTTTTCCTTTAGCTTTTTTCACAAGCAGGGTCTTGGGAAAAACGTAGTACCTTATCAGTAAAGTTCGCATAATATTTGGCAGAATATTAACTTGATAAATAAAGCGAAAGAATGACTTAATGAAAATGAATGGATGAATGTTTTTCATTCAACCATACAGCCATTCAATCATTCTAATGTGCTAAATTGGTTCTGGCTTGTCCAGGTTAGGAATTAGGAATGAAAACAATGACTAAATACAAATGCGTAAGACATACTTCCGTCTGTTAAAAAGTTTAAGAAAGAAAGATTAATGCGTACAATAAATTATCATCAAAGAATATTTAAAGAAGAAGCTGAAAGTAAAAAAGAAAGCTTAGGCAAACGACCTGACTGGTTAAAAGTTCGTTTGCCTATCGGCGAGAATTTTAGCGATCTTAAAAACTTAATGCGCGATAAAAATCTTAACACGGTTTGCGAGGAAGCAAGATGTCCAAATATCGGCGAATGTTGGAATCATCGAACTGCAACATTTATGATTCTCGGCGATACGTGTACCCGAAGCTGCGGTTTCTGCAATATCAAAGTTGGCATTCCCAACACGCTTGATCTTGATGAACCTCTCCGTGTTGCCGAAGCGGTTGCTAAGTTGCAGCTCCGGCATGTCGTCATCACTTCTGTTGACCGTGATGAATTGAAAGACGGTGGCTCTTCGATATTTGTCGAAACGATTCGCTTGATACGCGAACAAATTCCTTCTTGCACAATTGAAACGCTAATTCCCGATTTCAAAGGAGATGAATTTTCATTTGAAATTATCATGCAGAACCCGCCGGACATTTTAAATCATAATCTTGAAACCGTCCCCGGATTATATCACGCAGTAAGACCGCAGGCAAAATATCACCGCAGTCTTGATTTGATTACCTGGTTTAAGCGTAAAGGATTGAAAACAAAGAGTGGAATCATGGTCGGCATCGGTGAAACGAATGAGGAAGTCTTGGAAACGATGAAAGATTTAGTCGCTGCCGGATGCGATATCTTAACCATCGGACAATATTTACAGCCGACAAAAAATCATTTACCCGTCAACCGTTACGTTACGCTTGATGAATTTGCAATGTTTAAAGAAGAAGGATTGAAAACCGGGTTCAAAATTGTGGAATCTTCACCGCTTGTAAGAAGCTCCTATCACGCAGATGAACAGGCGAGAGAAATATTTCTTTAAATAAATTGTAGTAATCATTTAATAATTTCATAACTTAACAGTCCAAAAATTATCTCTATTTTACGTTAGCTAAAAATAATTATTGTTGATGAAAAAATATTTACTTCTAAATCTCACGCTTCTCTTTTTTACTGCGCAAGTAGTACCGCAGCAGAATACTCTTCAAAAAACAACGGTGGATGATAATACTAAATCTACTAATGTCGGCAATATCGGGCTTACGGTTTCCAACTTTGGTATTTATGGAAACGGATTGAACAATCTTACCTCAGCCAATCGCCAGCCCTCTTGCGAATATCCTTTAGGAAGTGGCATAGAGCATATCTTTGTCGGCGGTCTTTGGATCGGCGGCTTTCAAAAAGAAAATCTTACTACTAAAAGTTTAACCGGACCTTTGGTTAGTACGGCGGCAGTTGATGCAAGTTCTTTATCGTCCGGGAGAAATGCCGGATTTGAATATACAAATGACGAAAACTCCAAAGTTGCGGAAAGATCAACATCACTCGATTCAAGATTTTATAATCCCGATGCTATCTCTCACCAGGATTTTGTAATGGATTTTACCGACACCAACACGGCATATTTTAACGGTGAAGCTATTGCTGATCATAATCCATTGGGAATTGCGATTCACGAGGAAACTTATGCGTGGAATTTCCCCTTTGCAGATTTCTTTGTGATCATGAATTATACTATTAAAAATGTTTCCAATAAATATTTAGATAGTGTTTATGTTGGTCTTTGGACTGACGCGGTAGTTCGCAACACAAAAATAAACACTACCACAAACTCTGCTTTTTATTCTCATGGCGGCGACGCTTATAACGACACATTAAAAATTGCGTATGAATATGATGCTGATGGCGATGGACCGTTGACGGACAGTTATGTCGGGTTTTTATATTTAGGCTCAACACCAACCATAGATAGTTTATTTGTCGTTCAAGGTGATACAATCCCGGCAACGAACTTTAACTCATGGACACACAACAACACAACTGATCCAAACTTCTTTGCTCCGACAAATGATCTTGATAGGTACCGGAAAATGCAGGGTTTGTTTGGCGGGACAAATCGTTACGGAAGCGGAATTAATCCACAGGATTTAAAATTACCCTCCAACCGTTCTCTTTTAATCACTCACGGGTATTATAAGAATATCGCGCCGGGGGATTCAATAAATGTTGTTTATGCTATTGTGTGTGCAAAAAAGTTTGGGAATGAACCTGCGATTGCCGATACCTGGGATCAGCGAAAAAATTTATATTCGAATGCGGATTGGGCATTAAGAGCTTACTTCGGGAATGATAAAAACAGAAATGGTGTAATTGATGCCGGTGAAGACCTCTTCGGAGACGGGCAGATCCATCGTTATATTTTACCTTCTCCGCCAAATGTGCCTGTAGTAAAAGTTGTTACGGAAAATCAAAAATCTACTATCTACTGGGATAAAAGAGCAGAAGTTTCGATTGATCCTATTTCCGGGAAAAAAGATTTTGCCGGATACAAAGTTTACAGAACTCAAGCCGGGTTTGATATTTCCGATATTCAAAATACAGTCGGCTCGTTAGTAGTTCTCGCGCAATATGATTCTGCCGGAACTACCGGATATAATACGGGCTTTAGTTCAATTGAACTTTCAGAACCTGTAACTTTTACTGACGATGCTACAAAATATTATTACAAATATGAAGTCCCAAATCTTCTCAACGGCTGGCAATATCTCTTTTCAGTAACTTCAATTGATAAAGGTGACCCGGAAAATAACCTCGGTCCATTAGAGTCAAGCTTGTTGACGAACCTTAAAAGAGTACTGCCGGGTACGCCTGCCACGGATGATGAAAACATTGCTATAGGTGTTTACCCGAACCCTTATTACGGGAGCGCTTTGTGGGATGGTTCTTCCGAAAGATTGAGAAAAATTTATTTCTATAATCTTCCCGCTGAATGTGAAATAACTATCTATACACTTGCGGGAGATATCGTTAAAAGAATTGAGCATGATCGAATTAGTAATGGTTCAGATATACGGTGGTTTGAGCAATATGCGTCTGATGGAAAGCAACAGTTTTCCGGCGGAGAACATGCATGGGATTTAATCACCGGAAACGATCAAGCTGTTGCAACCGGGCTTTATCTCTTCACGGTAAAAAACAATAAAAACGGATTTATTAAAACCGGAAAATTTTTAGTAATCAAATAAGGAGTAACAAAATGAAAATGAGATATCTAATGTTGGCAATTATCCTATTTACCGGATTTTCATTTGCCCAACAATATCCGTTGGTAACTTTGCAGGATATTAATTTTATCCATGACAGTCTTAATCCTTCAGTTTGGCCGGATTCACCTTTAACAGGTGATACCGTGCGTGTGCAGGGACAGGTTTTGGTTAGTCCGCTAGTTAATGCTCAGACAGATAGGAGAATAATATTGTCTGCCGGTACGCGTTGGGCATGTTATATTCAGGCGCATGATGTGGCTGAATGGTCAGGATTAATGATTTTACAAAATGATACTACTACACAAGGCACACTTTTCGATCTAGCCGACACTACCGGGACTTATGAATTCACAGGTGTTGTCACTCCATATGGACAGGCAACAGAATTAGTTCTGATAACCGCCCCGCAGCCGATTGAAATAAGTTTTATCGAACAACATGCAAAAAGATCGGATCCAATTCCATTAACGATAGACAGTTGCTATCTACCCGATGGATCGTTTAATTATAATCTTCGAAAATACTTAGGAATGTATGTGATTTTTACTTCGGATGAGCAGCATCCGCTTATTACTTCTGATTTAGTCACCGGTACAGGTTCTTCTGCTGGCGGATTTAACATCAATGATCTTAATGGTCACAAAATCCAAATGTATCCTCAATCAAATTATTTTAAAACTGCTCCAGCAAGAACAATACGACCATATTATATACCCCCACCGGCAGGTTCACAGTTAACATATGTTCGAGGATTGCTACAGGCATATCAAAACGTTTGGGAAATTGTTCCAATGTATCCTGAAGATCTCGGTAATATTCTTGTTTCCCCGCCAAGCATAGCTAATGTTAGACGCAGCTCTTCGGTTGTTTCTCCGAATGATGATGTTACAGTTACGGCAACAATTAAAGGTCTTCAAGGTGCAACCGTTACCGGTGCAAAACTTTTCAAAAGAGTGAACGGTTTGAATTTAGATTCCTTAGATATGGTTAAAGGAACCGGAGCTGATTCACTAGTTTACACGGTAGTAATTCCCAAAGTTGTCTCTGATTCAGCTTTTGTTGATTTTTATGTTAAAGCTACCGATAATAATGGATTGTCTTCTACAAGTCCCCAAAACCTTACCACAAGCCGCTATTCTTATTTTGTACTGAATCGTGCTCTGAAGATTCAAGATGTTCGTTACAGTCCATTTGGAAGTGCATACAGCGGCTATAACGGATACCGGGTTACAATTAATGGAGTTGTCACTGCTGATACTTCGGATATTCCGGGAAACCACGGAAATAATCCACCGAGAGTTTATATTCAAAACGGACAAGGTACTTGGAGCGCAATATTACTCGGCACGACAGGTGCAAATGGTTCACAAGTTACAAATCTTAAAAGAGGTGATAACGTAACGGTTGAAGGTGTAATTGCTTTAGGTTCTTTAGGAGTAAGAATTGATAGTTTAGCTCCAATCATTGTTAACTCGCAAAACAATACTCTTCCTACACCGGAAGTTTTATTAACCGAAACTATCGGAACATCGATTTTAGGAACTGTCGCAGCAGAGCAATGGTCAGGTTGTCTTGTAACTTACAAAAATGTTACAATCGATGTAGCTAATGCTGATGGAACAAATAATTATGGTGAATCATACGTGAATGATGGTGTTTTGCCACATACCAGGGTTATTTGGTCTGATGGAAATACAAGATTTAATGCCGGAGCCAACGCCGTGAAAGTTAATGCAGGTGATACATTCGCATCAATTACCGGAATTCTTGGCTTCACTCACGCCTATTATAAATTAACTCCAAGAAAAGATGATGATATTTCCGGTTACGTTCCTACTTCAATTGAAGAAGAAGCAATTGGATCACCGGCTGATTATTCGCTTAAACAGAATTTCCCAAACCCGTTTAATCCTACAACAAATATTGTGTATTCAATTCCTAAGTCAGGAATTGTAACAATAAAGATTTACAATATTCTTGGGCAGGAAGTTCGTGTTCTTGCAAACAGAATGATGAATCCCGGAACATACAATGTTTCATTCGATGCAAGTTCATTGAACTCAGGCGTTTATTTCTACAGCCTAACGGTTGATAACTTTACGCAAGTAAAGAAAATGATGTTGCTTAAATAGGGCTCAATGCTGAGATGAAAGTAAAAATAGATATCATCATTTATATTTTCTGTTTGGGAATATCCTCAACTTTCGCACAATGGGAATTGAGATATCCACCTCAACCAACCGTTGGTATAAATGATATCTACTTTTTGAATCAATCAAATGGTTTTGCCGTCAATAGTTCCGGCAGCATTCTTAAAACTGTTGACGGCGGTAATCATTGGAGTATTGTTAAACATTTGCAACGTGATAATCTTACAGAAATAAAATTTGTAGATAATCAAAATGGTTTTATACTTTCGCCTCATTCCTTTATAGGAGATTCCAAGGATTTTGTATTTACTACAGATGGCGGTAATGAGTGGCAGACAAGTTATATCGGATTAAGTGATGCTCTAACCTTTCTTCCGTTATCCAATTCGGAAATAATTAAAAGTGGGGATCAAGGGACAATAGCAAAACTTGATAATTTTTATGGTTTATGGAGCGAAAAGTATCGCATGTCGGTATTTATTGATTGGGATATTTATGCTCCCTTCGGTGATATTAAACAATTTGAAAAATTAAATTCCGGGAGAATTCTCGCGCTTGGTTCAAGTTGGAGAGCGTTTCAGTATAACGTGATTTCTGACTCGGTAGCTTTTTTATTATTTAGTGACGATGATGGCAGTTCCTGGGATACTTTGTGGTGCGACTTACCAAAGATCCTAACTACATTTTCCTTTGCGAATAATAAAATAGGTTGGATTGGAGGGATTGGTAACGAAATTTATAAAACTACTGATGGGGGAATAAGTTGGCACTTGAATTATTCAGAACTTCTTGATGATCAATCCACTTCAATTTCAAAAATATCGGTATTAGATTCTCTTAAAATGCTTGCTGTAACAACAAAGGGGAAAATTATTTCCACTTCAAATGGAGGAAGTAGTTGGGAATTGAGTGCTGATGCCGCAGACGCTTACTATGAATCTTTTTATAATATTTATTTTGTCAATGATCAAAAAGGTTTTGTCTTTGGTCCCGATTTATGGACTACTACTACTGGTGGTAGTAGTTGGAGTAAAGTTGATACATCAATAAAACCAACGTTCTCAAAAATTCAATTTATAAATACCAAACTTGGTTTTGGAATTGGGGGAGGACAATTATACGGCGGCTCCTCTTTCTATAAGACTTCAAATGGCGGGTTTAACTGGGAAAGGTTGTATGATGGTAATCCAGATGGTTCATTTCAAGGTTTTTTCATGAGCGATTCACTAAAAGGCTGGTTAACAAAATACGATTCACTTTTGAAAACTACAGATGGGGGATCTCATTGGTCTTCAGTATATGTTGATACTCTTTTAGAATTCATGCGCGGGGTTGAATTTTTTAATGATCAATTAGGGGTTTTATTTGAGGCTCGCCAAAGGTTTAACGATTATACTTTAAATTATCTTACAACAGATGGGGGAAACACCTGGCAAAAATATCAGATGAGTGATCAAAAATTCCTCACCTCTTTCCTAAAAATAAAAAGAACAGATCCGTCACACATTTGGGTTGTGAACCAGCAAGGAGTGTGGCTTTCACGCGACACAGTAAAAACTTGGGAAAACGTCAATCCGGATATTTGGGGTTGGGCAGCTGCTTTCGATTTTTCTGATTCTTTAAATGGCTGGGTGGCTCACTTAGACGGTCAGCAAAATAAAATCAAATTCACTTCTGATGGCGGAATTACCTGGCACACTATTATGAAACCATATATGGTACAGTCCCAGGATTTAGTTATTGATGGTCGGGATTATTTTGGCAGATTACAAGTTACTGTTGCCGGGCTTTATGGAAGTCTCTTTAGATTTTCTGAAGATACAGACTACGGTTATGAGCAGACGAGTTATACAAATAATTGGTTTAATTCAATCGCTGTTTACAGAGAAGGAAATTTTCTACATAAATGGGTAGCCGGTACAGGCGGAACAGTTTTGTATAATCGAGATTATCTAACAGATGTAGAAGAAGACAAAACTGTAACCTTAACAGATTATCACCTTGCTCAGAACTACCCGAACCCGTTTAATCCGAGTACGACAATTAAATATTCAATCCCGAATACAAGTACAGCGAGTGTTGTAGCTGTAAAATTAATAATTTATGATCTGCTTGGGAATGAAATTAACACTCTTGTGAATGAAGATCAGCCAACCGGAAGTTATGAAGTTGAATTTGATCCTCTATCTGAAAGCCGACAACTTACCTCCGGGGTTTATTTTTATCGTTTGAGAGCCGGGAAATTTACTGAGACAAAAAAGATGTTGTTTTTAAAATAGTATCAAATGACCACAGGAGGTCA
>MNVA01000144.1 GCA_001871325.1 Ignavibacteria bacterium CG1_02_37_35 | reverse complement strand
ATGCTGTACCCGGTTACTCCGATTTTTATGTCAACCGTGCTGGGCGCATCTATGGCGGTTATCGGCTTGCTTGAAGGAGTTGCAGAAGTTGTCAGCGGTTTCTTTAAAGGATATTTCGGAATTCTTTCCGACAAAGTAAAAAAGAGAGCAATTTTTATTTCCCTCGGTTACGGACTTTCGGCTTTGTCTAAACCTCTTCCGGGAATTTTTCCTTCGCTAGCTGCAATTATCACTGCAAGAATTTCAGACAGACTTGGAAAAGGTTTACGCACCGCTCCGCGCGACGCACTGCTTGCAAGTTATGCAAACGGAAACAGCGGCGCCGTCTTTGGTTTTCACCGCGGAATGGACACACTTGGCGCAGCAATTGGTCCGGCATTGGCTTTGCTTCTATTAGCTTTCTTTCCTAAAAATTATACGTTGATCTTTCTTATTGCGTTTGTTCCTTCGCTAATTGCAGTATCGTTCACTTTTTTTGTAAAAGATAATTTTGTCTCAAAAGAAGGGAAAAAGAAAATCGGTTTTCGTTCTTTTCTTAAAACTGCACCGAAGGAATATAAAATTATTTTGAGTTTGGTCGTGCTTTTTTCATTCGCAAACAGCAGCGATGTTTTTCTGATCTTAAAATCAAAAGCTATTTCGGGTTCCGATACGCTGGCAATAGTGAGTTACATTTTTTACAACCTTGTTTATGCTGCCAGTTCATATCCGCTTGGATTGCTTTCAGATAAAATAGGGAAGAAAAAGATTTTCACTTTCGGGCTTTTAGTTTTTTCCGTTGTTTATTTTGGATTTGCAGTCGCGCATCATTTTGTGTTTGCAATTCTTCTCTTTGCGTTGTACGGAGTTTACGCCGCATCAACAGAGGGAATAACGAAGGCGTGGGTTGCCGATATTGTTCCAGATGAAATGCGTGGAACCGCAATCGGTTTGCTTACAATGTTTTCAAGTTTTGCAATTATGTTCGGCTCATTCTTTGCGGGAATTTTGTGGGACGTCGTAAGTCCAAGCGCTCCTTTCTATTTTTCCGGTTCGGTTGCTTTGCTTTTGGCAGTTCTAACTTTAATTGGAAAGAAATCGTTAAAAAGGTGAAAGAATATTCCAAAATCAATTTTTTCTTTTTGTGCCGATAAGTTGATTCACTATATTAGCTGCATGAAAATGCGAATAAAAAATATCACCCTTACTTCTTCGTTCATCTGGCGCCTCCGCGCCTAAAATATTCTCTCCCATTTTTTCATTTTATTTTCTACTGATATTCCATTCACTTGATGAATGCATTTTAACTTTTTCTCTTGAGCAAAAATATTTAATAACTTAAAGGATACTTTATAATGAAACAGATCAAAAAATTTCTTCTTTCCGAAGATCAGATTCCCGAAAGCTGGTACAATATTCAGGCAGATATGCCGAACCCGATTTTGCCGCCGCTTCATCCGGGAACCAAACAGCCGATAGGTCCAGCAGATTTAGCGCCGCTTTTTCCAATGGAATTAATTAAACAGGAAGTTTCAAAAGAACGATGGATTGAAATTCCCGAAGCCGTGCGCGAAGCCTATAAAATCTGGCGCCCAACGCCATTGTACCGCGCATATAATTTTGAAAAGCTGCTTGATACTCCGGCAAAAATTTATTACAAATACGAAGGAGTTAGTCCGGCAGGTTCGCATAAACCAAACACTGCAATTCCACAAGCGTACTACAATAAAATGGAAGGCGTAAAAAAAATCACCACTGAAACCGGCGCCGGTCAATGGGGAAGCGCGCTTAGTTTTGCGTGTCAGATGTTCGGAATAGAACTCGAGGTTTATATGGTGAAGATCAGTTACGAACAAAAACCATATCGCAAATTGATGATGAATACCTGGGGTGCAAAAGTTTTTTCTTCACCAACAAACCTGACTGAATCAGGAAGAAAAATTTTAGCTCAAGATCCGAATTCACCGGGAAGTTTGGGTATCGCAATCTCAGAAGCAGTTGAACGCGCCGCAACAAATGCGGATACTAAATATGCGCTCGGCAGCGTGTTGAACCACGTATTAATGCACCAAACCGTTATCGGACTTGAAGCCGTAAAACAAATGGAAATGGCTGAAGATTTTCCGGATATCGTTATCGCACCATTTGGCGGGGGTTCTAACTTTGCTGGAATTGCTTTTCCGTTTTTACGTTTAAATTTGCAAGAAGGAAAAAAAGTCCGCTGCATTGCAGTCGAACCGGCTTCGTGTCCTAAATTAACCAAAGGAGAATTTCGTTATGATTTCGGCGACTCTGTCGGTTTAACTCCGCTTCTTCCGATGTACACACTCGGACATACTTTTGTTCCTGACCCGATACACGCGGGCGGTTTACGTTACCACGGAGCGGGTGCAATTGTAAGTCAGCTTTTAAAAGATAAAGTGATTGAAGCGCAGTCGGTGCATCAATTAGCATGCTTTGACGCAGGTGTAAAATTTGCAAATGCCGAAGGAATTATTCCGGCGCCGGAAGCAACCCACGGAATTGCAGCCGTTGTTCGTGAAGCATTAAAAGCAAAAGAAGAAGGAACGCCCAAAACAATTCTCTTTAATCTTTGCGGTCACGGACATTTTGATATGTCGGCTTACGAAGACTACTTTAACGGAAAATTAGTTGATCACGAATTATCGTATGATGAACTTCATCAAGGATTGAACGAGTTAAACGCACATCCGTTGGTTTAATTATCTTTGTAGAGACGGGGCATGCCCCGTCTTTATGCTAAACAATTAGTTATAATTCCAACGTCTCGTTGTCTGACTCTAATTCCCACCGAAGGGGATTTTGTTCTATGTAATGTTGTATTGTATGCAGTTCGCGTTCGTTGCGAATGATTCGGTCGTAAAAACGGGACTGCCAGGAGAAATGTTTTTCATCTTGTTCGTGTATGTGTTTTGTTGCCGCGGATTTAAATGAGCCTATCATATTGCCAAGTGTGGGTGTTTGCATTTGTAAAGACGGGGCATGCCCCGTCTCTACGACGGAACTTATTATTATAATACCATGTACATGGTTTGGCATAACCACAAAATAATCTAACTCGGTGTTTGGGTAATGTTTGGTTATGTCTTCCCAACACCCTTTAACAATTTTTCCTAATTCATTTAAATACATTTTCCCATTTATTTTTCTCCGAAATACTCATGGTGGTCTTTGGTGTTGATTGTTACGAAATACCAATTTGGCGTAGAATAATCGTACTCTTTTAATCGCGCTGACGCTATTCGATATTTTTTAATTATTCGTTCCATGATTTTACTCCTAAGTTATTCCATAGTAGGGACACGCCGCGGTGTGTCTCTACTAAAACAACTCTAGACTCATGCACCCTTCGAGCGCTAATAATTTTTCTTTTACTTTTGGTCCGCCGCCGGAAAAACCGCCAAGCGCACCGGAGGTTTTTATTACGCGATGACAAGGAATAACGATAGGAACCGGATTAGCCCCAACTGCATTACCAACAGCACGGAAACTCATTTCATTTTTTATTCTTACCGCTATATCCTTGTACGTAACAACTTCACCAAAAGGAATGTTCATTAATTCATTCCACACTTGAAGTTGAAAAGTTGTTCCCTGAATATCGAGCGGAACTTTGAAGGTTTTAAGTTCTGAATTGAAGTATTTTTTTAATTGTTCAGGCAAGTCGAAAAATATTTTATCATCCGGCGGAAGTTTACTTTTCTTTTGAAACAGTTTTTTACCGGATTTTGAATTTAAATCAATATGACAAATGCCTTTAGGAGAGGAATAAATGGTAATTGAATTACCATTGATCTTTAACAGAGTATAATAGGTTTTCTGGTCAACCTGTTTCATCCTTTTTCCCATTCGTTGTTTAGTTGAATAATATTTAGGTCGTCAAACCCTGCTTTGTTGGGTCAAGATGCATCTCGACCCACACACTCTTTTTGTAACAATATTTGAAAAACTTATGCAGAGATCACCTCTATTACGGGATTAACTTCTTTTTTTAAAAGATTTTCAATTGCACGCAATGTTCCCGAGATTGAACTTGGACAACTGCCGCATGCCCCTTGATAGCGAACGCTCAAGGTTGTTCCGTTCAAACCTAAAACTTCCAATCCGCCGCCGTCATTTGCTAACGCCGGACGAATTTTTTGGTTAAGTACTTCATTTATTTTTTTCAATAACTCATTTGAATTATCATCCAATCCCGGCATTGTCGGGACTTTTTCGGCGGGAATTAAATTTTTGTCGAAGTCCTTTAGGAATGCAATGAGGGGGCGTTGGATTTGTCCCCACTGAGTTTCACGTGATTTTTCTACTGTGATAAATTTATCCATATAAAAAACCGAGAGCACGCCCGGCAGTTCGAATACTCCGTTTGCAAGAGGATCGTTGGCGGCTTCGGCTTTACTGTGAAAGTGTCTTGTTTCAAATTTTAATAATCGCTCATTTAAAAGAAATTTTAACGCGTGAGGATTCGGCGTTAATTCAACATCATTAACTTGTAACATTTTTTCTCCATCTATAAAAGTATAGTACAAACTTAATGGACTAACATATTAAAGACAACAGCAAAAAACTAATTTACCGGAATTGCAAGAATGGCAACGCGCACTTTATGCCTGAGTTCGTCAACCGTTGAACCGAGAATCATATCGTCAATTAATTTGTGTCCGTGGCTTCCCAGAATAATCATTTCGATTTTATCTTTTTCAACAAGTTTTGCGATTGCGTCTTCAGGCTCACCGCCGCTGATACACAGTTCGGTTTTAAAGTTTTTCTTGTTCAGGAAGTCTGAAAATTTTTCAAGATAGATCCTCATACGCAGCGCATCCTGGTCATCTACTGCTTCACCGAGAAATCTTCCCGTCGGCGACTCAACACAGTGTATCAAGAAAATCGTGTTTTTTTCTGCTTGTAGAAACGGCAGAGCTTTTTGAATGATCTGCGCATCATATCTATACTTTCCTTCAAGGGCAATACCGACACGTTGAATTAACTCTCCTCCTTCAAGTGATGTGAACTGCGCGGTTGTTGCTATAACGGCTTCGCGGATTTTTTCTTTGGTGAGAAACGGTTCAAAAGTTATCCAGAGAAGCATTCCAAAAACGAAAATAAAAAACGGGATTCCTAAAAATTTTATTAGTAAACCGAGCGTACCCGGATTCGAAATGTTTTCTAGTACCACATCTAAAACTAATTTTAAGTTTAACGATACAATAAGCAGTGCAGCAAACCAAGCAAGAATTTTTACTTTTGTGCTAGAGGCAAATTCCCCCATTTTTTCTTTACTTGAGGTAAAATGGAGAAGCGGGATCAATGCGAACGGAAGTTGAACCGATAAGATCACCTGGGAAAGAATAAGCAAAAGATCAACTGAAGAATCACCGGAAAGATTGATTACAATTAAAGCGGGAATAATGGCTATCGAACGGGTTATCATTCTTCGCATCCAGGGACGAACTTTTAAACCGACGAATCCTTCCATAATAATTTGTCCGGCAAACGTTCCGGTAATAGTAGAAGATTGTCCGGCGGCAAGCAGCGCTAATCCGAAAGCAAAAGGAGCGAATGAACTTCCAAGTAATTTGCCAAGCAGCGAATGGGCGTCTATTATTGATGCGACATCAGAGTGCCCCGATGTGAAAAACACTGATGCGGCTAAAATTAAAATTGCAGCGTTTACAAAAAAAGCGGCATTCAAGGCAACCACTGAATCTATTAAATTAAATTTGTTCGCTTCCTTTTTTCCGGCGGAAGTTTTTTTAATATCACGCGATTGCACTAACGCAGAGTGAAGATAAATATTGTGCGGCATAACCGTGGCGCCGATGATTCCAAGCGCAATAAACAAAGCTCCGCTTGACATTGCCGTGGGCATAAATCCCGTTACAACTTCAGCATAATTGGGTTTGGCTAAAACCAATTCGAGAAGGAAACAAATTCCTATCATCGCCACAAGGGAAACAATAAACGCCTCCATTTTCCTAATGCCGAAATTTATCAGCACCAACAAAAGCAAAACATCAAGTGTAGTGATGACAACTCCCCAGACCAAAGGAATACCGAATAATAAGTATAATCCGATTGCAGATCCGAGTACTTCAGCCAAGTCTGTTGCGGCAATTGCAATTTCGGTAAATATCCATAAGATAAAATTAATTGCTTTGGGATAACTGCTGCGGCAGGCTTGCGCCAAATCCCTGCCGTAAACAATTCCAAGCCGCGCAGCGAGCGTTTGAAAAAGAATTGCCATCAAATTTGCAAGGAGAATTACCCAAATTAATTTATAACCAAACTGCGCGCCGCCTGCAATGTCGGTTGCCCAGTTCCCGGGATCCATATATCCAACAGAAACTAAAAAAGCTGGACCGGAAAAAGCGAAGAGTCTTTTAAAATAACTTTCCTTATTCGTTTTTACTGTCGAATGTACTTCTGATAAAGATTTATCCATTTACACTTCATACTTTCTAATTATTTGTAAAAGTTCTTCTGTTTTTTCTTTCATCAATTTTTCATCGCCGCGAGATTCAACATTAAGCCGAATGATCGGTTCCGTGTTAGACATGCGCAGGTTGAAACGCCACCGATCATATTCAACGCTGATGCCGTCAACGGTTTCGCGTTTACCTCCGGGATATGCGGCTTCAATTTCTTTTATTTTTGCTACAGGATCTGAGATGGTTGAATTTATTTCACCCGAGCAAGGATAATTTTTCATCATTTCCCCTGTAAGCTGTGAAAGCGTTTTTCCTTCCTCGGACATCAACTGCATTACAAGCAAGAAAGGAATGATACCACTATCAGAATAAGCATTTTCCCTGAAGTAATGATGTGCGGACATTTCACCTCCGTATATCGCGTTTACTTCTCTCATTTTCTGCTTGATAAATGCATGTCCGCTTTTTGATTGAACCGCATTTCCATTAGCATTGGTAACAACTTCAATGGTATTCCAAACCAAACGCGGATCGTGAATAATATTTTCTCCGGGAAATTTTTTCAAAATTGATTTTGCTAACAATCCAACGATGTAATACCCTTCGATAAAATTGCCGAATTCATCAAAGAAGAAACAGCGGTCGTAATCGCCGTCCCATGCAACTCCTAAATCAGCATTGTTCGATTTAATTGCACCAATTGTTGGTTTCCTGTTTTCTTCAAGCATTGGGTTTGGAACTCCGTTTGGAAATGCCGGATCGGGTTCGATGAATAATTTTATCATCTCACAGGGAAGAGTTGGTTCAAGAATAGTTAAGATTGGACCCACACATCCGTTGCCTGCATTTACAACTACTTTCATCGGTTTTAATTTTTTCACATCGAAAAATTTATCGAGGTTTGCGATAAACTCTTTTGTAATATTTTGTTTTGTTACTGTTCCTTTTTTATCTGCGAGAGGAGGGAAATCTTTTTGTAAGATGATCTGTTCAACTTCTTTTAAACCGGAATCATAACCGACGGGGACGGAATCTTTCTTCACTACCTTCATTCCGTTATATTCAGGCGGGTTGTGGCTTGCGGTGATCATAACGCCTGCTTCGGTTCCAAGAAAAGAAGTGGCGAAGTAGATCATTTCGGTTCCGCACAAACCGATATCAATAACGTTCACACCGCTGTCTGTAAACCCTTTCGACAGAGCATCGGATAGCGGCTGGGAAGAATATCTAACATCACGCCCGATGACCGCTGTTTTACAGAAGAGATGCATTGTCAAAGCGCGTCCAAAATTGTAAGCCAATTCTTCATTTAATTCTGCGGGAACTTTTCCGCGGATGTCGTATGCTTTAAAAGATGCTATTTTTTCCATTTTTACCTCTTGGTTGATTTAAATGATTTGTCTCCCAAAATTAGACTTTTCCTCTTTTATTCGGAACAAAACAGGGAAAAATTTTTTCTTAGGAAAGAACTCGATCATTGAATAAGTTTGAAACTAAAAATAAGGAGTAACTTATCGCACCAAATTCTACTGTTCCCTTACATTTTACTAAATGTAATAATGTGAAATGTAATACTATCTTTTTAATAAATCCGCACGAACAACAGGATAAACTAGGATTTTTATGTCCGTCGTGCAGTAACAAGGTTTTAACCCATCATGTGGTACAGTGTTCAAGCTGTCAGACGGTTTTAAACTTTGTCCGCGCATCCGCGCTCGAAGAAAAAGTAACGTTTAGTATTGAAAAATGTTCTCATTGCGTCGGCACGGTTGAAGATGAATGGGAGATCGAACCTTTATACAGCTCCGGTCTTTATATGTAATTCAAGAGGTAAATTCTAAATTTAAAACTTATTTCATTTTATTTTACCGCTTATCACTTCATTAGTGAGCATTTATTTTGGTTCTCTTAAATTTGCAGGACTAAAATTTTCTTAATTAATGAATAACTATTTTTTAATATAAGGCACCTTTTATGATGTACAAATCTACTAAAGCAATTCTTATGAGTTCTCTTGCGTTGATGACATTTTTTGTTATCGGATGCGGTTCTTCTGTTAACTCAACCAAATCAAATTCCGAACAGTGGTTAAATTTAGATACCGTTAAAGCCGGTAAATTTGATACCGGGAAAATGTGGACGTTTGATTTCCCTCCCAAGGAGTATTTTCAATCAGAATATAATTTCTCACCCGATGATGAGTGGTTAAACAATGTTAGAATGTCTGCTCTCCGCTTTGCAAATTATTGTTCTGCTTCTTTTGTCTCCGAAGACGGGCTCGTAATGACGAATGATCACTGTGCACGCGAAAGTGTTGGAAAAGTTACTAAAGAGGGGGAAAATTTATCGGAAGACGGATTTATTGCCAACACTTTAGCCGATGAAAGAAAAGTCCCTGGATTATATGTTTCTCAGCTTGTTGAGATTAAAGATGTTACCGCAGAGGTTCAAGCTGCAATTGATGCCGGTAAAACTGACGCTGAAATAGCAAAGAACAAACAAGAAAAATTTTCAGAACTCACCGATTTAGCTGTCTCTGAAAAAGGAAAAGATTACACTGCCCAGATAGTTACTTTCTATAACGGAGGAAAATATTCTCTTTATAGTTATAGAAAATACGACGATGTTAGAATAGTTTTTTCTCCTGAAGTTCAAATGGGATTTTTCGGCGGGGACCCGGATAACTTTACCTACCCACGTTACGATTTAGATTGCTCATTCTTCCGCGTTTATGATGAAACCGGAACCCCTTTAAAGACAAAAAACTTTTTCAAGTGGTCTCCTAACGGCGCTGCTGAAGGTGATCCTGTTTTTGTTGTCGGAAATCCGGGACGTACAAGCAGACTCTCGACAACCGCGGTTCTTGAGTATTCTAGGGACTATGCTTATCCTTTAACCGTGGATTTATTAAACGGCGCAGTTAAAGTTTATGAAGAGGTAATTGCCGAACACCCCGATCGCCTATTTGAATTGCAAGACCGATTATTTGGGATGGCAAATTCACAAAAAGTGTACATAGGTGTTTTGAAAGGACTTCGTAACCCTGTTTTTATGCAGAAGAAAAAGGATTTTGAAAATAAATTTAAATCCGCAGTTATGGCTAAACCGGAATTGAAAGCAAAATATGGCGAACTCTGGGATAAAATTGCCGGCACAAGAACCGAAGCAAAAGAATACTTCAAAAGAAATGCAGCCTTTAATGTTGGCGGCAGAGGACTTTCAACAGAATATTTTCAGGTTGCGAGAAAGCTGGTAAATTTTGCACATCAAATGAAAATGCCTGATGCGCAAAGAATGTTGCAATACAAAGATTCTGTTGTTGAAAAAGCAAAAGCAAAATTAGCCCCGGCTAAATTTGATAAAGTCGTTGCGGATAAGTTTGCTTCTGTAATTATTGGCGTTTATGTTAAACTTCTTGGTGAAGATACCGAATATGCTAAAATTTTAACCGGAGGTAAAAAAGGAAGCGAGGCTTTACAATACGCCGTGAATAAATCAATTTTAAGCGATGTTGAAAAGGTTAATCAACTTGTTGAGAAAGGCGCTGACGCAATTCTTTCTTCAGATGATCCGTTTATTCAATTTGTTGTTAAAACTGAAAATCAATTAGAAGAAGTTCAAGCTAAATCAAAGGAGATCAACGAGAGAGAAGCAAATTATATCCAGTTATTGGGGAGAGCGTTGTTCGAGGTTTACGGAACCTCTATTCCGCCCGATGCTACTTTTACTCTTCGCCTTGCAGACGGCGTTGTAAAAAGCTACGAGTACAACGGAACCAAAGCCCCGGTCAAGACGACTTTTTATGGACTCTACGACCGATATTATTCTTTCAAAAAACAATCTCCGTGGAATTTGCCGAAACGGTGGGAGAATCCTCCGGCTGAATTTGATCTTGAAACTCCGATGAATTTTATTTCAACAAATGATATTATCGGCGGCAACTCCGGTAGTCCGTTAATTAACAAAAACGCCGAGATTGTTGGATTAGCTTTTGACGGAAACATCGAAAGCTTACCCGGCAATTTTATTTTTGATGATACGGCGAACAGAACTGTTTCCGTTCACTCAGCCGGAATGCTCGAAGCGCTTCAAGATATGTACAAAATGAAACGCCTAA
>MNVA01000172.1 GCA_001871325.1 Ignavibacteria bacterium CG1_02_37_35 | reverse complement strand
GTTGAGAAATGACTTTGCGGGGTTGAGAAATGACTTTGCGGGGTTGAGAAATGACTTTGCGGAGGTGAGAAATGACTTTGCGGAGTTGAGAAATGACTTTGCGGGGTTGAGAAATGACTTTGCGGGGTTGAGAAATGACTTTGCGGAGGTGAGAAATGACTTTGCGGAGGTGAGAAATGACTTTGCGGAGCAAAAAAATGACTTTGCCGATTGCACAAAACCTTTATTTTCGCGCATAAATGCAGTTTTTAGCATAAAGCCCGATAGATTAGCGGGAAAAACCGGGAGGGAGTGTTTTTGAATTTGAATACAGGACTTTGTGCAGTTAGTGTGAAAATGAGTATCGCATCTAACGCAAAACTTTTATGTATTAACCCCGCCATTTATGGCGGGGATGGACCACCTCAGATAACACAGGCTTTAGCCATTATTAGCGCTATTAATGGGCTAAAGCCCAAGTATTTATTCTTACAAAAAACCCCCGGCATAAATACCGGGGTTACTTGATAACAAAGTATGCGTAGCACAAGTGAGCAGGATTAAGAAAAAGATTCAGCCAAAGGCTGACAGTTAGGATTATGATTAAGAATAAAGGCGCAATTTTATTTTTTCACGAGGTGAAAACAGATAAAGGGAAAATAATTTTAACTCCTGGGGGGCACCCTGTATCGCCCTAAAAAATCACTTAATTTCATCATTATATAAAGGATCAATTTTATGGCAAATACTATTGACTATCTTTTACAAGATAGTAACGCAGCGTTATCGGCGGTTGATGCGAACAGACCGGCTTTAACGGAAAAGGGTTTTACTGAGGCGGCTTATACCGGCTTTGTGGAAGCGCGGAACGCATTGAAAAGTTCCGAAGTGACACAGCAAAAAGCGGTGAAGACTGCGGAGGATAAAACCGCAATTCAGAACGAGGTGATGGAGGAAATAACCGAACTGCTGAAGAGTGTGAGGAACGCAGCTAAGAGCGCCTTCGGAAAAAATGAGCGTATCTTAAAGCAGTTTAAGATTGGAGAAAAGATTCCGGGCACGGTAAAAAAACTCAGCACCACTTGTGAGTATATGGTGAGTGTTGTGGAGGATAAGAAAACCGATTTATTGCAAAGCGGTTTAGTGCAGGCTGATCTTGATAGTTTGACCTCCGCTAAGGAGAGGCTTGAAAGCTCCGATGCGGAACAGGAACTTGCGAAGAAGTCGCAGGCATCGGCAACGCTTATCCGCGATAAAGCCGCAACACAAATGAAGGAGAAGTTAGACAAACTACGGAAATTTGTGCTGGCTGCGTTTGCGAAAAAACCGGAGATAGCGGTGCAGTTTAAACCGATTCCCAAGGGACGCGGCGGAAAAGGGAAACCGGGTGATGAAGAGGGGACACCGCCACCACCGGATACGCCGATAGCGAGTTAAGAGGGTTGATGTTTGAGGGATGATGTTAGACAAAACAAACTAAAACCTCCGACGTTTTGGAAACGTCGGAGGTTTGGATTAGGCAGTGAGTTTAGAAATAGCGCTATCGCATTTTGCGATACCATTATTAGCATGAGTATAAAATGACAGAATCCCAAAACAAAATAATAGTTTTCGATGCAGTTGCGATCCAGAAGAAAATTTACACGATTCGCGATGCACAAGTAATGCTCGATAGCGATTTAGCCTCTTTCTCTGGTGTTGAGACAAAAGCATTGAATCAAGCTGTGAAGAGAAATTTAGAACGTTTCCCTGAAGAATTTATGTTTGCGCAAAATGAAAATGAATGGGAATATTTAAGATCCCAATTTGGCGCTTCAAACCATGAATCTTTAAGGTCACAAATTGTGACCTCAAAGAAGAGGAGAGGAAAACATCGAAAATATTTGCCCTATGTCTTCACCGAGCAAGGTGTAACTATGCTTTCCGGTGTTCTAACGGCAGTAAATATAAGTATTCAAATAAAAGGGAAAATAAACAGATTTAGTTTATACAATATGAACAGTTCGTTTTGTGTCTCATAAACTAAAATGGAATTAGAGATGGAAGAAATAAAAAACAATTTAGTTGTCTATAGCTCTGTTGCAATCCAGCGGAAAATTTACACGATTCGCGGCGAACAAGTTATGCTTGATAGCGATTTAGCTGAATTTTATGGGATAGAAACACGAACATTAAATCAAGCAGTTAAAAGAAATATTGAAAGATTTCCAGAGGATTTTATGTTTCAATTATCGGATGAAGAGTTTGAAAATTGGAAGTTACAAATGGTTACTACTAAGGGTAAGTTTTTGATATCACAAATTGTGATATCAAAAGAAAAGAGAGGCGGTAGACAAAAACTTCCCTTTGTCTTCACCGAGCAAGGTGTAACTATGCTTTCCGGTGTTCTAGGAAGCGAAACGGCAGTAAATATAAGTATTCAAATAAAAGGGAAAATAAACAGATTTAGTTTAACAATATGAACAGCTCGTTTTGTGTTTCATAAACTAAAATGGAATTAGAGATGGAAGAAATAAAAAACAATTTAGTTGTCTATAGCTCTGTTGAAATCCAGCGGAAAATTTACACGATTCGCGGCGAACAAGTTATGCTTGATAGGGACTTGTCCGAATTGTATCAAGTTAAAGCTATTAGATTAAGAGAACAAGTAAAAAGAAATGTTAAGCGGTTTCCATCTGATTTTATGTTCCAACTTACAGAAGATGAAGCCGGTTTCATGGTATCGCAAAATGCGATACCATCGAAAAAGCACCTTGGAGGCTATTTGCCTTATGTGTTCACAGAGCAAGGGGTTGCGAACCTGGCTAGCGTGCTAAATAGCGATCGAGCGATTGATGTGAATATACATATCATGCGTGCTTTCGTTGCGATGCGTAAATTTATTATCAATAACGCTCAACTGTTTCAACGGATTGATACGGTTGAAAGAAAACAACTTAAGTACGAAATGGAAACGGATGAAAAGTTTGAAAAAGTGTTTAACGAATTACAGAGAAATGAATTGGATCCAAAGCAAGGGATCTTTTTTAACGGACAAATTTTTGACGCGTATAAATTTGTTTCCGGTCTTATAAGAAAAGCAGAAAAAACAATTGTTTTAATTGATAACTACATTGATGAAACAACATTGGATTTGTTTACTAAAAAGAAGAAGGATGTTGTTGTTACTATTCTTACAAAGAAAATAACGAAATCAATATTACTTGATGCAGCGAAATTTAACGCGCAATATCCTTCTGTAGCGATAAAGGAGTTTACCGATGCGCATGATAGATTTATGATACTTGATGATGAAGAAGTTTATCACTTTGGAGCTTCTCTGAAAGACCTAGGTAAAAAGTGGTTTGCGTTTTCCAAATTTGATAAGGCTGGCTTTTCACTTTTAGAAAATCTTAAAAAAATTAACAACGGCTGAAGCAACGATTTGTATAATTAAAGGATTACAAAGTTTTATTATTTTAAAAAAGCGTTGCCGTAAACGACAACGCTGTGCGAAGAAATCATCGTAAACGATGATGAGGATATTACGAAACGTAACGGCGTGTTGTGGAATTATAACAAAAAAAACTCCGACGTTTTGGAAACGCCGGAGGTTTGGATCAGGCACAGCAAAGATAATAGTTGAAGTTAAAGAATGAGTGTAAATGAAATAGTACCAACTGAAAGAATTGAAAACAAGATACTCTTGCTTCGAGGCCAAAGAGTAATGCTTGACCGTGATCTTGCGGAGTTGTATGGAGTGGAGACTAAAAATCTTAACCGGCAGGTTAAACGAAATCCGGAGAGGTTCCCTTCAGAATTTATGTTCCAATTGACACTTAGCGAAAAAGAGGAACTGGTGACAAATTGGCACCGGTTCAATTCCTTAAAGCATTCCACGGTTTTGCCTTTTGCATTTACGGAGTATGGAGCTTTAATGCTGGCGCCTGTTCTTAATTCTCCAAGAGCGATAGAAGCGGGAATTTTTGTAGTACGCGCATTTGTACATTTGAAAGAAATGCTTTTAACACACAAAGAACTTGCACAAAAGTTAAAAGAGTTGGAGTATAAAATTGAAACGCATGATGAACAGATAACGGCAATCTTTGAAGCGATTAATCAATTGTTAGCTCCGCCACCAACACCAAAAAGAAAAATTGGGTTTGAGGTAAAGGAGAAGGGGGTTAAGTATGCGGGGAAGTAACGGAAGAGAAATTGGATTAGAGATTTGAAAAGAGATGTACTTTAGATATTTTAAAGATGGATAATGAAAAGATATTATTAAGTCACCTTACGAGTGAAATTCTTAATCTTGCTCGAGATAGTAATCTTACTCAATTTTTAATCCGATTAAGAATAGGATTAAAAATTGATTAAGACGCAATCGTAAGGTAACTTAATAATCAAGAAATATTTTATAGAGAATATAATTAAGGATATGCTAAAATATCAAGCGGAGAATGATAAACTTTGAGTCCGACAATTTTCAAAATAAAAAATTACAGATTTTATTTTTTCTCTAAAGAAGAAAATAGAATTCATGTTCATGTTATTTCTCCGGTCGGAGAAGCGAAATTCTGGTTAGAACCCACCATAGCGTTAGCAAGCTATACAGGTTTTTCCACAAGGCAGTTAAGTGCTTTACAAAAAATTGTAGAAAGGAATAAAAATGAAATTATTAAAAAATGGAAAAAACATTTTGAAACCGGAAGTAACTAACATTTCCGAGCATGGATTGTGGATTTTTTTGAATGAGAAAGAATATTTCCTTTCTTTTAGTGAGTATCCTTGGTTTAAAGATGCTAATATTTCAGCGATAACTAATATAGTATTAATTCATAATCATCATTTATACTGGCCACAATTAGATATAGATTTATCTACAGAAATTTTTGATAATCCTGAAAAATATCCATTAACATATAAAAAAAGTTTTACTAACAAATCAATCAAGCGTGTTGCTAAAAAGGCTGTTGCTGGTTGATAATTTTACAGTTTGAAGAAAACATTTATAACTAATAGAGAGATTTTTATCGGTTACTAAGTTCGTAAATAATTATTAATAACGTAGCAATTGCTATGTTCTTAAGCGAAAATCGGCAATTTTCAACAGACAAGAACATGCAAGGAAGCTGCGTCCAGAATGGACGCGCTTTCTTATATCTTTGTCTGTAGGTATGCCGATACCTCGCTTAAGGATGTAATGGAAGTTGCGTCCTTTTTTTGTTTTAAAATGTACGGAGGTACAAAATGGTTCGATGTTCTAAATGTATCAACATGTTTTTTGTTCTTGCAATTGTTTTATCATCGCTTAGTTGTAAAAAAGCTGAAGCGCCGAGCGATGCACCAGTAATTATTACGAAAATAATTGGGACGGTAACAAACAAGGTAACGAGCGCTCTACTCCAAGGAGTACAAATTACAACTTCTCCTGTTACATCAACAATTACGACAGATGCAAACGGTAAATATGAGTTTGATAAGGTAACTGCCGGTTCGTATGTAATTACGGCGGTAAAAGCCGGATATAAAGATTCTCAAATAAACGTTACAATAACTGAGGGGAACACAGCTACTGCGGATATTCAGCTTGAAGAAAAAACGTCGGAACTTGAAATTACTCCTTCCTTTGTTGATTTTTCAACATCAGAAACAAAAATAACACTAAGTATAAATAATAAATCCGGTATAGGTTCGTTAAATTTTAATTTAGCAAAAACTGCAAGCTGGTTAACATTAAGTGAAAGCGCCGGGTCAATCACAAATAATATAAAATATATTGATCTAACTGTTGATAGAAGCCAGGTTGGTTATGGTTCTTATAATGATGTAATTACCGTTACTTCAAACGGGGGAAATACTTCAATTAGCGTTCAGATGGTAAAACAAAATCCCAATGCACCTCAACTAACTGTAACTCCGGTATTAAATGACTTTGGCGGAACAAAAACCGAAACTAATGTTACATTAAGTAATACCGGAACAGGTTCATTAACTTGGTCTGCAACGACTTCCGACGCATGGATAACGGTTAGCCCCGCAAGCGGTGATATTTCAACAAACGCAACTACGGTAACCATTAAAGTAAACCGCAATAGTCTTGCACCGGGAAATTATAACGGAACAGTTCAGTTTGCCTCAAATGGCGGCAACCAAACCGCAACTGTTAAAATGAATGTGCCTGCTGTACCGGTTTTAAGTATTACTCAAAGGTCGTTCGACTTTGGACAAACCGTTACTTCTCAAACTTTTGTTGTTAATAATATTGGAACCGGAACGCTTACTTGGAATATCGCTTCGGATAAACCGTGGTTGACAGTTAGCCCGGCACAGGGAACAAACTACACTTCAACAACTATTTCTGTTAACAGAACGGGTTATACAACAGGAACATATACAGGAAAATTGTCCATTACATCGAACGGAGGAAGCGATCAGGTTGATGTAACAATGGCGGTTCCACCACCTGCGCCGCCTCCATCTGTAGTATTAGCGACACCGGAAAATGTAACTGCATACTCGTGCGATTTGCGTTGGCAGCAAAGCACTTTAGGCACAAATGACTTTTCGTCTTATAAAATTTATTATGATACACAGCCGAATGTAACAGAAAATTCTACACTAGTTACTACTATTACAAATTCTAGTACGGTAACTAAAAATATTACAGGGTTAAAAGGGGGGACAAAATATTATTTTAGAATTTATGTGGTTAATGCTGCCGGTGGAAGCGCCGGAAGCAATATTGTTAATGCTACTACTGAAATTCAGCTTGGAACGTGGAGCGTTGCTATTACACTTACCGGAGTAAACCCATCGGCTAATTGTCTCTTCTCAGTTTCTGAAACAGATGTTTGGGCTGTGGGTGATGAGATTTGGCATTACAATGGTACCACATGGATAAAAGATTTGAAACCATCCGGCATTGGAAAACTTAATGGTGTTTACTTCACTTCTGCAAGTGAAGGGTGGGCTGTTGGTGCAAGCGGCACAGTTATTCGTTATAACGGCTCTACTTGGTCAAAAATAACAAGTCCAGTGTTTTCATCATCTAATAATTTTTATGATGTGGTGCTAACAAGCGGAAATGATGTTTGGATTTCAGGTGATGGAGCGTTCTATCATTTTGATGGAAGTGCGTGGATAAAATCTACAGTTAGTGCTTATGGCATAGTAGACATGGATTTATTAACCTCAAACGAAATTTATGCTTCATCTGGATCATTATGGAAGTATAATGGAGTTGGGTGGGCTTCAGTGCCTGGGTCTTCTTCAACTGCTTATGAATGTATTTCTGTTATAAGTAGTAATAATGTGTGGTCAGTTTATTATAGCTCTATTTATCATTATGATGGAAATGCAGTAGTCAAAGATACTACGCTTAGTAGTGATAAATACGGAATCGATATGGTATCTGAGAATGATGGTTGGGTCGGCGGTGAGTATGGATACATTTATCACTACAATGGCAATTTATGGAAGAATGTAACTTCACCAACTTCACACTATATTTACTGTATCAGAATGACATCTGCTAAAACAGGTTGGGCGGTAAGTAGCACCGGAGAAATATTAAGATATCTAAATAGTAGTTTAAAGAAAAAGAGATAAAAAAAATAAAAGGAGTTATTATGTTCAGAATTTATTATGACGTTACTGGAAGAGGTGCTCATTATGGTTGCCAATTAGAAAACGAAAAAAAAGATATTCGCGAAATTGAGCGAAACAAACTTGCAAATTTAATAGCATATTTTGAAGTGCAACTCAACGATGATGTTGATATTAATACCGAGAATTTAAATAAAATAATTGAAGAAGGTTTCAAAAAGATAGATGTGCCTGAGGATAAAAAGCAATACGATGAAACCGTTACTAATGGCACATTTAAATTATTAACTGATAAAGGAAATTTTAATACAGCAGAAAAGGTTAAACAGCAAATGGAAACAGCCATCTCTGAGTTAATTAAAAAAGGTAAAATTTTTACTATTAAATAAACACACATTCATTAAAGGAGAAAATATGAAGAAGCTAAGGTTCTTGTTACTTATTGTTCCATTGTTTTTCATTTTTGGTTGTTCGGGTAGTTCGGAAATCGGCTATGAAAAAACCGTAGATAAAAGTGGTTCACAACCGGAATGGTTATTAAAACCAACGATTGAAGAGGATGATTTTATTCTTGTTACCGGAGAAATTACACAGGCAAAAGACCGTTCTTTCGGAATGAACCAGGCTTACGCTGATGGACTGCGAAAGCTGATGAACATGATGCAGAATAAAGTTAAAACACAATCGTCATTAGCAATGAGCGGCAACAATATGAATGAGAGCGATATCGGAAAGTACAGC
>MNVA01000199.1 GCA_001871325.1 Ignavibacteria bacterium CG1_02_37_35 | reverse complement strand
TTCGTCTCTTTATTCAAAATGAAAAAAAGCACTTTTGCCTGCGCACCGTTAACGGAATCAATCTGCGTGCGGACAATTATTTTGTCTTCAAGTTTTATGGAACGCTTGTATTCAATATGCGTAACGCTGATCACCCAGTTTAATTCCCGTTCCCAAAATTTCTGCATCGACATTTTATAGCCGTCTCTCATTTGAATATAACGAGCGGCAAAAACATACTCCAAATATTTTGTGTTGTGTACATGGTTGTTTAGGTCTATATCGTCCGGACGAATTGCGATTTCAGTTTCAAAAGCGGTGTACATAATTCTCTCAATAAAGTTGCTAATCGTTTCTTCAAATATCCTCAATAGATTTTTTCTAACCTAAACTTGTCTTGATATTTTCTTTGTAATTGAAGGAAAGAACGTATAGTTTTGGTCAATAAACATCTAAAAAATCTTGAGGTAGCTAAATGAAGAAACTTTTCACAGTCATTTTTGTGTTTTGTATTATGTTAAACATACTTTATTCTCAACAAATGAAAGGGAAAGAGTTGATTCCGCCTAAAGCAGAAAAAATTAAAAAAGAATTAATGAAACATGGCAACACACGCATTGATAACTATTATTGGCTGAATGAGCGGGAAAATTCGGAAGTGATTGATTATCTCAATGCAGAAAACGCTTACACAAAAGTTGCGATGCAACCAACTGAAGCTTTTCAAGAAAAACTTTATTCTGAAATTGTTGGAAGAATAAAACAGACGGACATGTCGGTTCCTTACAAACACAACGGCTATTTCTACTATACTCGATACGATGAAGGAAAGGAATACCCAATCTATTGTAGAGAGGGTGGTTCATCGTTAGATAAAAAAGCTGAAATAATGCTGAACGTGAATGAGCTTGCCGTCGGACATAGTTTCTGTCAGGTGGTTGGTTTGGAAGTGAGTTCAAATAATAATTTGCTTGCTTACGGAATTGATACGCTCGGCAGAAGAAAATATTCAATTTACATCAAAGATTTAGAAACCGGAAAAACGCTTCCGGATCATATCCCTCTTTCAACAGGAAATATTACATGGGCGAACGATAACAAGACGATTTTCTATTCGATGCAGGACGAAGCGTTGCGCCCATATAAAATCTTTAAACATATTTTAGGAACAGAAACTTCTCTCGATAAATTAGTTTATCACGAAGCGGATGAAACGTTCAGTACTTTCGTTTATAAAACGAAATCTGAAAAGTTTGTCGTGATCGGTTCGCGGGCTACACTTTCAAATGAATATCGATTTGTAGATGCCGATACACCTGAGAGTGAATTCAAATTAATTCATCCGCGCGAAAAAAATCTTGAGTATTCGGTTGATCATTTTGGGGATAAATTTTTTATTGTTACAAATCTTGATGCAATAAATTTTCGTTTGATGGAGACTCCGACAGATAAAACTACAAAAGAAAACTGGACGGAAGTTATTCCCCATCGAAAAGACGTGCTTCTTGAAGGAATTGAAATCTTCAAAAATTATTTGGTTGTGCAAGAACGGAAAAACGGACTTGCACAAATCCGCGTTATAAATTGGAAAAACAAAAATGCTTATTCAATCCCGTTTGACGAGCAAACCTATTTTGTTTATGCTTCCACAAATCCGGAATTCGATACTGACATCTTCCGCTTTGGTTATACTTCGTTAACAACACCAAATTCAACTTACGACTTCGATATGAAAACAAAGAAGCGAAAATTGTTAAAACAGGAAGAAGTTGTTGGAAAATACGATCCACAAGATTATCATGCAGAAAGAATTTTTGCAACCGCGACTGATGGAACTCAAATCCCTATTTCATTGGTTTATAAAAAAGGATTGCAGAAAAACGGGAACAACCCGTTACTGATTTACGGATATGGTTCATATGGCATCAGCACCGATCCAACATTCAGTTCAGTACGGTTAAGTTTGCTCGACAGAGGTTTCGTCTATGCGATAGCTCATATCCGCGGCGGACAGGAACTCGGCAGACAATGGTATGAAGATGGGAAATTTTTCAAAAAGAAAAACACTTTTACTGATTTTATCGCTTGCGCGGAAGAATTGATTAATCAGAAATTCACAAATCCGCAAAAACTTTTTGCAAACGGTGGAAGCGCCGGCGGTTTGTTGATGGGAGCGATAATAAATTTGCGTCCTGATTTATTTAAAGGTGTTGCCGCGGCGGTTCCTTTTGTTGATGTAGTAACCACCATGCTCGACGAATCAATTCCCCTTACAACCGGCGAGTATGACGAATGGGGAAATCCGGATCAAAAAGATTATTTCGATTACATGCTTTCCTATTCACCATATGATAATGTTGAAGCGAAAGCGTATCCAAATTTACTTGTAACAGCAGGTTTGCACGATTCTCAAGTTCAATATTGGGAACCGGCAAAGTGGGTAGCAAAACTTCGCGAATTGAAAACGGATAAAAATCTTCTCTTGCTCGATACCGATATGGAATCGGGTCACGGTGGTGCTTCAGGAAGATTTAAACGATTCAAAAGAACTGCGCTTCAGTACGCATTCTTTTTTAATTTACTTGGAATAGAAAAATGAAAACCGGCGTACTACTTATTCAACTTGGAACTCCCGATAGTTCATCGGTTAAAGATGTGCGGAGATATCTTTCTGAATTTCTCAACGATCCGCGTGTAATTGATATTCCGGCTGTTGCAAGATTTCTTCTGGTGAACGGAATAATCGTTCCTTTCCGCGCGCCGAAATCCGCAAAAATTTATCAACAACTCTGGACAATAAATGGATCGCCGCTTCTTTTTTACAGCCAAAGTTTACAAAAAAAATTACAAAC
Source organism: Ignavibacteria bacterium CG1_02_37_35 (assembly GCA_001871325.1). Taxonomy (GTDB): domain Bacteria; phylum Bacteroidota; class Ignavibacteria; order Ignavibacteriales; family Ignavibacteriaceae; genus UBA1563. Next base: position 6,595 of record MNVA01000199.1, on the reverse strand, counting down.
AAGTTTTGTTGATGAAGTTGCTGTACACCTTGCAATGCGATATGGAAATCCAAGCATGGAAAATGTTTTGGAAGAAATGAGAAAGAAAAATTATTCGCGGGTACTTCTACTTCCGTTATTTCCGCAGTATGCTTCTGCAACAAGCGGTTCGGCAATTGATAAAGCGATGAAGATCATCCGCAAGTGGTGGGTAATTCCTGAAATCCGAACCATCTCACAATTTTATGATGGTGAGGGATTTATCGATTGCTTTGTCGAAAAAGGAAAGCAATATAATCTGGATGAATACGACCACGTTTTATTCAGCTACCATGGATTGCCAATTCGTCAAGTTGATAAAGTTCATGTTGATGGTAAACCCTGCGCTGATCACAATTGCGAAAATGAAATTACTGAAGAAAATAAATTTTGCTACAAAGCTACTTGTTATGCAACTACAAGATTGATTGCTGAAAAACTTAATCTTCCGAAAGAAAAAATTACCGTTTGCTTCCAGTCCCGGCTTGATAAAAACTGGCTTGAACCGTTTGCGGATAAAACCATAATAGAGCTTGCAAAAAAAGGAGCTAAAAAAATATTGGTTTTCAGCCCGGCGTTTGTAGCAGATTGCCTTGAAACCATTGTCGAGATCGGCCATGAATACCAACAGCTTTTTGTTGAACACGGCGGAGAAAAAGTACAGCTTGTGGAAAGTTTGAATGATTCCGATGCGTGGGTTAAAGCGTTGAAAAAATTAATTCAAACGCAGCTCAAGTAAAACTTTCGCCAACGGGTTGCAAAATAAATTTCATAATAATTAAGAATGAAAATGGAAACCGCATTAATAAAACAGATTAACGCTTTAAGTCTCTCGGAAAAAATTCTTTTAGTTGAAGAAATTTGGGACAGTATTGCCATTGAGAATGAAGGTTTTGAACTTACTCAAACTCAACGAGAGGAATTGGATAGAAGAATAAAGTCTTATAACGAAAATCCAAATCAAGGGCGAAGTTGGGAAGAAGTCAAATCAGGATTTCTCGAAAAAACTTGGACTCATGAATGAATGAGAATAATTGCATGAATGGAGCAAATATTTCCACTGCTTATTGCGTACTGTTTACTGCCGACTGCAAACTATTTGTTCCAAGCTCAACCTTGCAACGATATATTACAGCTCAGATAATCCGTACAAATCTTTGTCATCGCATTGCGTGAAGAATTGAACGCCCAAATAATGGAGCCGCCCTTTGTTCCGGCGGTTAAATCGCCAAGCAAAAATAATCCTTGCACAGAAGTTTCGTGATGCTCTTTTAAAATTGGGTCTTCGCCGTCAAACTCAATTCCTATCAATTTCAAAAAATTGGAAGGAGTTGTTCCGCCAAGAGCTAAAACCACATTGTCATAACGTTGTGCGGGATATTTTTCTTCTTTAAATGTTACAAACGGTTTCCCTTCTTTATCATCAATTGAAAGAACTTCCGACTCAAATAAAATATTTACTTTCTTTTCTTCTTCAAGCGCTAAAATACTCACACGGTTAATTTCGTTCATCCGGGAAAACTCTTTTTTCCTATAACTTAACGAAACCGTATTGCCCGCTTGCGATAAGTATTGACAGTATTCCGATGCAGAATCTCCGCCGCCAACAACAAGAACTTTTGAATTGGTCATTTCTTTTGTGGTTACATCAAAGAAGACCGAATTTTTCAGCGATGCAGGAATTTTATATTCAGGCTTATTCGGTTTACCGAGGATGCCGATCGCAATTGTAATTATTTTTGTGTGGTATTCTCCTTTGTCGGTATAAACGATAAATGATTTATCTTCATTTTGATGAATCTTCCAAACCGCTTCGCCATATTTTGATTGCAGATTATTTTCTTCGATCGCTTTATCGAGATAAGAAATGGTTTCGTGTTTTGTTGAATTGACAATGCACATCACGCCGGTGCATTTCGCTTCGAATCCTTTAAAATTTGCGGTAACTAATTTATTATCAGGATAATATTTTTTAATTGAGAAAGAATGTTCTTCCGCTTTTTCAAGCAATAAAATTTTTGATGAATCAATACCGGAATGCACCGCTTCAACTGCCATGCTGATGCCCGCCGGACCGGCGCCGATAATAAGAATGTCGTACATAGAGCTCCTTTAAATGAAATGTTAAATTACTGTCGCCAAGATAGAGAAAATCCGTTTAATAAGATTTGCGGAAGCGCAAAAGAAATCATTTGATACGGCTGATAATGTATTCCGAGATAAGAATAGAGTTCCTGATCCCATCTACTACCTTACAAATTAAAAAGCATACGTTTAATTTGCAGGGTAAATCTAATCTAGATTCTTAAATAACCCGGCTATTTCTTTGCTGAACTTCAACAGAAACTCAATTGTTTTTTCGGGCGATTCAAATCTGTTCTCGATCACCAATTTCATCGAATCTTTTTGCTGCTGGAATTTTATTCTGTCTTTATAATTTTCTAAAATGTATCTCATCATCTCTATAAAACGAAATTCGTAATAATCTTTCTTCGCGCCTTTTGGTAAAATAAGAAAAACGATTTTGCGTTGAATAATCACCCGCTCAAATAATGCTCGCGAAGCAAAATATTTTAGCATCGCCAAAGCCATTAACCGGCGGACGAGTACCGGTAAATCACCGAAGCGGTCAATTATTTCGTCTTTTATTTCTTCAATCTCATTTGTTTTTTTAATACCGAACAGTGCAGTATAGAAACTCAACCGATCCATTTGATCCGGCATAAATGCGGTTGGAATTCCAATTTCAAAATATGCGTCAATCGTAGGATCCGTGCGCTCTTGCGGCTTCGGAAGATTCTCAAACACTTCTTTGAACTCTTCATACTTCAGTTCTTCGACTGCTTCGTTGATCATTTTAACAAAGAGATCAAAACCGACGTCGTTGATAAATCCGCTTTGCTCGGTTCCGAGAAGATTTCCGGCTCCGCGAATTTCCAGGTCGCGCATCGCAAGATTAAATCCGCTGCCGATTTCAGAAAATTCTTCAATTGCCTGCAAACGCCGCAGCGCTTTTTTATTTATTCCTTCCATCGAAGGAATCAGAAAATATGCGTATGCCTGGCGGTCGCTTCTGCCAACGCGTCCGCGCAGCTGATGAAGTTCCGCAAGCCCAAATCTATCTGCCCGGTTAATGATCATCGTATTTACATTTGGAATATCAATTCCCGATTCAATAATTTTTGTTGAAAGGAGCACATCAAATTTGCGGATGAGAAAACCGTGAATAATTTCTTCAAGCTGCGCAGGTTTCATTTGTCCGTGCGCAATACCGATTTTTATTTCCGGCATAAAACGCTGCAAATATGAGGCAAACTTTTCAATTGACTGAACTCGGTCATGCACAAAATAGACCTGTCCGTTTCTATGCAATTCATTTAATATCCATGTTTTCACTTTCGCCATATCAAAGGTTGATACAATTGTGTAAATCGGCTGACGATTCGGCGGTGGTGTAACGATGAGTGATAAATCTCTCGCGCCAAGCAGTGACAAATTTAGCGTACGTGGAATTGGCGTGGCAGTAAGCGTGAGCGTATCAACATTGACTTTCAACGCTTTCAATTTCTCTTTCACCATTACGCCAAAGCGGTGTTCTTCATCAATGATGAGTAAACCCAAATCTTTAAATTTAATGTCTTTTGAAAGAAGCCGGTGCGTTCCGATAACAATATCAACTTTCGCTTCCGCAAGTTGTTCAACAATTTCTTTTTGATGTGCCTTTGTTTGAAATCTTGAAAGAGCGGCGATCTTTACGGGAAATTGTGAAAGCCGGTCAATAAAAGTATTGTAATGCTGTTCGGCTAAAATTGTTGTTGGAACAAGTATGGCAACCTGCTTTCCATCTTGCACCGCTTTGAATGCAGCGCGCACGGCGACTTCTGTTTTCCCGAATCCAACATCGCCGCAAACAAGTCTATCCATCGGGCTAACGGCGTGCATATCTTGTTTAACTTCTTCCGTTACTTTTGCCTGGTCGGGAGTATCCTCATAAATGAATGAAGCTTCAAGTTCTTTCTGCCAAACAGAATCCTCACTGAACGCAAAACCTTGTGCGGCTTTTCTTTTAGCATAAAGCACAATAAGCTCGCGTGCAGCTTCTTTAATTTTCTTCTTCGTTTTTTTCTTGGTGTTGCTCCAATCGTTTGAACCAAGCGTTGAAAGTGATGGAGTGATGCCTTCTTTTGATGAATATTTTTTTACGAGATGGAGATAATTAAGATTGACGTAAACCACTCCACCGTCGTTGTAAAAAAGTTTCATTGATTCTTGTTCAGCTTCGCCGATCTTGATGGTTTCAAGCCCGCCGTATCTTCCGATCCCAAATTCTTCATGTACAACAAAATCGCCCGGTTTTATGGAGGCAAATTCTTTATTCCGGTTCTTCTTTAAAGGTTTGTGTGAAGGAAGTTTTGTACGGTATGGCTTTCCGAACATTTGGTAATCGGTAAGCAGCAGAATTTTTTCTTTTTTGTTGATGAATCCGTCTTTAACCGCAAGCGAAAAAATCTTGATTTTGCCCTCATCAATAAAGGTTGAAACCGTTTCGCTTAAATCGGAAAGAAGATCGTTCAGCCGGTTTGTTTGTAGATCGTTTTCCGCGGCAATAAAAATTTTGTAATCTTCTTTTTCAAATTGAAGGAGAGTGTTTAGCAAAATTTTATAATTCGATTTTATTACGGGAGCTTCCGCAAATCCTAACTCAATTTTATTTTCAGATGAACCTATTTCTTCTTCAATGATCCAGCGGGCAGAAGTTGAGGAAGTTGTTGGTTGATAGTGGTTAGTTGTTAGTGGTTGGTCGCCGGTTGTTGGTTGAACAATTTCAAGTTCTTCAAGGATGTCAATGAACTCATCTTCCATTTTTTCTTTTTCGGAAACAAAAGAATTGCTTGACGCATGTTCTTTCCCAAGATTATTGAGTTCGTAAGATGAAGCTAGTAAAACAGGATTTGTCAAATATTCAAAAATGTCTGACTGCGTATTGCCGGCTGCTGACTGCCGACGGCCAACCGCCGACTCCTCACTGTCAACTTCCAAACTTCCTGCAATTGTTACTTCACTTGTCTTCTCAATCGAGCGCTGACTTTCAGGATCGAAGAAGCGGATTGACTCAATAAAGTCGCCGTCAAACTCAATGCGCACCGGCATCTTTTCGCTGTAAGACCAGAAATCAATTATTGCACCGCGTACGGAAAAGTCTCCCGGATCTTCCACAAATTTATCACGGTTATAATTCAGTAAATTAAAATATTCAATTAAATCGCCGTACGTTAAACTCCCCCCGACGGTAATTTTAGTTGTGTTCTGCTGGACAACTTGCTTTGACGGAAGCGTACAAGTAAGTAATTCGTAAGTTGAAATGAGAATGAATTTTTCGCGCTTAGAAAGTTCGGTAAGTTTTTCCTGAAGCGACTCGGTCTTAAAATCCGTGATTGTTATGAGATGTTCACTAAGCTCAAGAATGTTCAGTTCAACATTCATCTCCAAAACTGATTGCTCGCTTGGCAGCAGAACCACAATCTGATTTTCTTTTTCAAAAAGCTCTTTAATTAAAAAACTTTTGGAAGCTCCGCAAAGCGGAGAAATTGGAATGCTATTATTTTGGTTCGAGGTAAATTCTTGTGCTAATTTCTTGAAGAGGGCGGTAATCAATTGTGGTTCTCTATTAATCCTAAAAATTGTCACTCAAAAATAATAAATTAGCGGCACGAATAATGCTTTTCTCCCAATTAAATTAGGTGCATAAAATATTGTCTGTTCCATCATACATAAAACTCAATGCTTCCGGTTTACTTTTAGAACGCGCGCAAAAAGCGGAAGAAATTTTGAAAGCTTGTGCAAGCTGTCCGAAAAATTGCTTGACCGATAGAACGGTTAATAAACCCGGTAAATGCTTAAGCGGTTATCTTCCGATAGTTTCCTCTTATACAGCACACTTTGGTGAAGAACCGGTTTTAAGCGGTTCTAACGGTGCAGGAAATATTTTTTTCGGCAATTGTAATTTGCGGTGTGTTTTCTGTCAGAATTTTGAGATAAGTCAAAACTGGAAGATTGAAAAAGAGCACGAAGTTTCATTCGAGCGGTTGGCTGAAATTATGCTCGAACTGCAAAACAAAAACTGCCACAACATCGGATTGGTTTCGCCGACACATTTTTCTGCACAAATTCTTAAATCAATATATCTTGCAGTGCAAAAAGGCTTGCGGCTTCCCATTATTTACAACACGAACGGATATGATTCGGTTGAAATGCTAAAACTCTACAAAGACGTTGCCGATATCTATCTCCCTGATTTCAAATACGGAAACAGTGAGTACGGAAAGCAACTCTCAAAGGTAGATAATTATTTTGAACAAGCTAAACTTGCCGTAAAAGAAATGTATGAGCAGGTCGGCGATGAGCTTATCTATCAAGGAGATATCGTTGTTCGGGGATTAATCATCCGCCATCTTGTACTGCCGAATGATCTCTCCGAATCGGAAAAAGTGTTTGAGTTTATTGCGAAAGAGTTGAGTCCGGATATTCACATTTCCGTAATGTCGCAGTACTTTCCATCGAACAAAGCAGAAAAAGA
>MNVA01000140.1 GCA_001871325.1 Ignavibacteria bacterium CG1_02_37_35 | reverse complement strand
GTTCCCTTCTATGTTGGAAAATCTTCTATAGTTTTGATCGCCTCTAAAATCGGATGGAGTATAATCCAGCACCTGAGCGCTTGCATTGGCGGTCAAAAACAAGATCAGTAAAGATGAATAAAATTTTAATTTGAACATTCCCATACCAATCAATTAGTAAATGATATTTTGGTTCCGAAGTAAATGCTTCGCGGCATACTATAATAATTTGGATAAACGAACCATCCCGCATCGGCGTTTGTTGCAGTCTTTTGCTGAAGTGTATAATCGGGTTTGCCGGTGTCGCCATATACGGTTACTGGATTTTTTGCATCGAGTAGATTAAATACTTTTAAAAACAACTGCACATTCAAACCGGATGCAATCGAAAAATCTTTGTGTAACTGCATATCAACATTTGCGATCAATGGTTTTCGCCGGCTGTTGTTCGGAAGTCCCGGAATAATATTTCTACCCGAATACGCTCCCGCGGTAACTTCAGGCGTGTAGGGTTGACCCGTGCTAATTGCGGCGATAATGCTCGCTCCCCAATCACCACTGCCAACATAAATATTGCCGTTAAGCGTATGCGTTTGATCCCAATCTAACGGGGTTAAATAACGGGTCGGCTCCGCACCGTTTTGTTGCGAAAAAAATTCTTGTTCGGGAGATGAGTTGGTTCCTTCGGCAATTTGAAATGTATAATCAACTCCGAATGAAAAATAATCTGCAAAACGTTTTTTAACGGATAGCGTTACTCCACGCGCATTTGCAAAATCACGATTGATCCGTTTCGAATAAGATATTCCAGCAACAACAGTTGGGATGGCTTGACTTGACGAAATCCAATCGCGGATGTCTCTGTAATACGCTGTTACATCAACCGCAATTTCTTCCGTGAATTGCTGCTGCAATCCGATTTCATAAATTGTTGTTCGTTGTGGTTTTAGATCGTTGTTGCCGAATGAACCTTGTATCCCTTGAGTTGAAGTTAATTTAAATTCATCACCAATATAGAGTTGGCTGTAATCGGGAATTTGTTGAAAAATTCCAAAAGAAAATCTGATGATACCGCGATCGGTTATCGGATAGGAAATTCCGAAGCGTGGACTTAATCCGGTTTTGATTGTTGTTTTTTTATACCAGTATTTTTCGCGTTCTGCAACAGTAAGCTTATTTCCATCTACTTGTTCATCAAGACTGATTTTTCCGTCACTATTCAGATCACGAAAAGTATTTTCCTGCTTGAATGGATTATTAATATCGGGATCAGAAGCATCAACCGGCATTTTTCCATTCGGATTAAACAAATCAAATCGCAATCCGAAATTTATAATTACACTCGAAAATTCTATCTTATCTTGCGCGTAAGCGCTAAAGCTGTAGGGATTTCTTTCAAACTTATCGTGTTGCGGAGTATCGGTTACTGGAACTGACGGAACGAAAGGAATAAGCTGCTGCCCGTTTGATCCAAGCGCCGGGATCAAAGTAATATTTTCGTAGAATAATTTATCGAACTGCGCTTGCACACCAACTTTTGCAAGATTTATGTTGTCTATCTGACTTGTCAAATCCCATTTAATTGTCGCACTCTTTGTACTTCTATCAAAATGATTTAGATCCGTTCCTGCGGTAAGAAAATGATAACCTGCAATGAGCGCTGAATCGGGCGAAACATAACGGGGATCAAAAAGATTTTCGTAAAGATGGGTTGCGTAATTATTGTTTTTATAAGCGAAGGTCAATTCTTGAAAAGTATTTAAGAACAAAACATGTGTGAACGTACCGAAGAGACTGTATCCTTTTGATTTAGCGCTGCTCGATCCATTTGGATTCCATTGATACATGTGGTTGTAAAATTTATTTGCTTCAGAGCTTCCAAATGCATCGACTTTAAACTTCAGATCACCGGTTATTTTCCAGTCGATAGTAGCCTGTCCGCTCCACTTGGAGCTTGAGTTCATCGAAACAAAAGAATTGTCTCCGGGATTTGGAACGAGAAAGCCATCAACCCAACTTGCTCTTCCCTGAGGATTATATTTATTTATTCCGAAAATATATCCGCCATCAAAAAATCTTCTTGCAGAAACAAAGAAATTTAATTTGTCGGGAATTAGCGGTCCGTTGAGAAATCCTTGAAAGTTATAATTGGCAAAAGGATTTACAGAATTTATATGTTTATAAATATCGGTGTGGTTGCTAACATAATCGCCGCTCCAAATTTCAAGATTACCGCTTAAGTTTTGTCCACCGGATTTCGTAACGATATTCACAACACCGCTCATCGCGTTGCCATACTCGGCGTTAAATGTTCCGCTGATAACTTTTAGTTCCTGGATAGATTCAGTTTCTACAGACAACGCTTGAGTGCGGTTAAAATCATCGGTGATGCTCACACCGTTCACCAAATAAGAAATCTCACTTGATCTTCCGCCGCGGATGTGAATACCACCGTCCGAGCCTTTACTTACGCCGGCTTGCTGCGTTATCAATTGATTTATGTTTTGCAGCGGAAGCTCTTTAATTTGATCGGCAGTAATTCTCGCCTCTGTCGAGGTCATATCTTTTACAACGAGAGGAGCTTTTGCGGTAATTACCACTTCGTGATTCAAAGTTATTTCGGTTTGCGTAATCCGAAAATCAATTTTTGTAGTTGAACCGCTGCCGACATGAACGTTCCTTGTTACTGTGTTTGCATATCCTATATATTTGGCAATAACGTTGTATGTTTTGGGAGGGACATTAACAATGATGTATTCACCGTTCATATCTGTGGCGGCTCCAAGCCCGGTTCCTTCAATTAAAATATTTACGCCAATCAAGACTTCGGCTGTTTTTTCATCTGTTACTTTTCCGGCGATCTTTCCGGTATTCTGTGCGAATCCAACGGTCACAAAAAGAATAAAAATTAAACCGGCAAAAATTTTAATTTCTTTTTTCATCGATCGTATGCTTTTGTTAAAAGGTTTATTGATTTAATTTTTTCTGGAAACAGTTGAACGCGATTTTCTTTTTTAAGCGAACCGGCATATTGCTCTCTTACTTTGAACCACTTCAAAGATGTGAGAGTCTCTTTAATTTCGTCAGCTACTTCAGCCAAACTCCGCAGCGTAGTTTGCTTTAATCCCGTACATTTTAAGAAAAGATATTTGCCTTCATCGTTAATGGGACCAGTCCACTGTCCAACTTTCATTTCAAAAATTTTATCAGCCAGAGTTCCTAATTCACTTTTTCGGAAGAAGCCCATATCACCTTTATTTTTAGCGGTGTTTGTTTGGATCGAGAATTGTGTGACAATCTCTTCAAAGGAAATTCCTTTGTTTAACAATTGAGAAACGGAATCAGCCAAAGATTGATTGTCTAAAAGAATCGAACTTAATCTCATCTCCGCTTCAGTTGTAAAACGGTTAAGATTTTCTTCGTAATATGTTTTAACCGAATCTTGAGAGATGGTAATTCTTTCTTTCAGTTGTCGTTCAATTTGCTGGATTAGAAATGTATTAAAGTTGAATTCGACATTGTTCTTGAAAGTTTGTGACTTATCCAATTGAGCTTTCAGCGCTTTGCGGATTGTATTTTTTCTTATGATCAGTCCTGAAATAAAATCTCCCAAATCAGTTTCCGAATGGATCCACTTTCTCTGCATCTCATCAGTTAATTCCAGTTCAGAAACAAGTTGTATCAGATTCCAATTCTCCAACCCGGACTTAACAACATTCTTGTTTTTATTCTGCTTAAAGAAAACCGAAGAACGTTCGAAACTATTTTTATTGGAATAACTTTGAAGCGATTCAAACAACTTGTTCATCATTGACTTATCGAAAGTAATTGCCAATTCCTTCTTCTGACCAGTTGTATAACGTTTTGCCGCTTCTTCGTATGCACGTTTTTTAACAAAAGCATTGATACGGTCGCGCGCTTTCAGATATTCACTTTCAATTACAAAAGGATTTTGTTTTATGTCTTCCACCTTGATAATACTATAGCCGGTCACCGTCTTTATTGGTTTGGAAATCTCTCCCACCTTCATGGAAAAAGCCGTCTCTTCCAAATTCGGATCCATCTCATCAACAGAAATGTAACCAAGGTCGCCGCCATTCTCTTTCAACTGTTCATCATGAAAAACTTCTTTTGCAAGTTCTTCAAACGAATTTCCTTCCTTTAGTTGATCGTACAATATTCCCGCTTCTTCTAAAGTTGAACCATAAAGATGTTTCACCTTTATTTTCGTATTCATCTTTATGTACATGTTTTTTAAATCTTGCTCGGTCACATTCACGGTTGGTTCAATAAAACTCTTTGAGAAAGCGTTAAGCAGTTCTTGATTTTTAATTCTCTCTAATTCAACCAAAGCCGATTTCGTTTTATCTATTCCCCTCTTCTTTGCATCTAAAAGGAGTAGCTCATCATCAACCAGATTTTGTATATATTTAATGCGCGTATCCCCGTTATCTGTCAACCCGATCTTTCGCAGTTTCTCTTTATAAAATAGTTGAAATTCATTGAGAGTAATTATTTTATTTCCAACGACCGCAAGTGTATCATTCAAACCATAACGCGATTGTGCAAACGTTGGAACTGCTACAAAAAGAAAAAATAAAATCACTATTCTCGTTTTCAACTCAAACATCTTTATTACTCCGTTTGAGTTCTTTATAGTGAAGATTCGGTAATCCTCTCAATACTTTTGCGCTTATTTCGGGAGTAATATCTCGCTGCGGTTCTGCAAGCATTTCATATCCAACCATATACTTTTTTACCGACGCTGACCTTAAAAGCGGCGGGAAGAAATGCATGTGAAAATGCCATTCTTTATGAGTCTTGCCATCGGTCGGAGCTTGATGTATTCCCGACGAATAAGGGAATGATGTCTGAAAAAGATTATCATACTTAACGGTAATAACTTTTATTGCGTTCGCGAATGATTTTATTTCTTCTGACTTAAAAGCGAGCAGATTAGCATATTTCTTTTTAGAAATGATCATCGTTTCATAAGGCCAGGTTGCCCAAAAAGGAACGAGCACAACGAACAAAGAATTTTCATAAACAATTCTTTCCTTCAATTTTAATTCGAGTTTTAAGTAATCACTTAAAAGACTTCGTTTATTTTTCCGGAAATACTGCGTAAACTGTTTTAGTTCCTTTGCCGGTTCAGTGGGAATGCTCTCCTGCGCCCATATTTGACAATGGGGATGCGGATTGCTGTTCCCCATAATCGCTCCTTTGTTCTCAAATATTTGCACGTGATTAATTTTTGGATGTTCACTCAACGTCTTAAATTCACTTTCCCATGTTTCAATTACTTTTTGAATTTCTACTTCTTTCATCTCCGCAAGTGTGAGATCATGCCGCGGTGAAAAATTTACAACACGGCAAATGCCGATCTCATTTCTTGTAACAAGTAAGTCATTCATATTATCTGCATCAGAAGGAATTTTTTCAAGCAAAGAAGAAAAATCATTTGTGAAGGCAAAACTGTTTTTATAGTCGGGATTAATTTCACCGTTTGCTCTTTTATTGCCGGGACATAGATAACAGTTTGGATCATATTTCGGACGAATAATTTCTTCTGTTGGTGAAACTTCTCCCTGCCAGGGACGATTTGTCCTTTGCGGAGAAACAAGTACCCATTCTCCGGTCAAAATATTTTTCCGCCGATGGGGATAGGTATTATCAAACTGCTGCATGTTCTTCCGCGCTTACGATACCTGTTCCGGCACTTATTTTAGTTACATATACTGTTGCTTCACGATTAAATCTTTCTTTGTACTTTTTTGAAATAAGTGAAGTGACCATTTCTACGGATTCATTCTCGATGATGTTGATCGTGCAGCCACCGAATCCACCGCCCATCATTCTTGCGCCGTAAACTGCGGGAAATTCTTTTACGGCATCAACAAGAAAATCGAGTTCGGGACAGCTTACTTCATAATCACGACTCAATCCAACGTGAGTTTCATAGAGCAGTGATCCAAAGGCAGTCAAGTCATGGACTTTCAAAGCTTCGCATGCTTTTAACAATCTTTCATTTTCTTCCACAACATATTTACACCGGCGATATGTGAGTGGTTCCATTTTTAATTTACACGATTCCAGCATTTCCGCATTTGCATCACGCAGGCTATTAACTACCGGAAATTCTTTTTTAATTACTGCTACACCTTTGCTGCATTCTTCTCTTCTTAAATTATACTCTGATGAAGCGAGAGAATGCGAAACATTAGTATTGAAGAAAACAACAGAAATATTTTCGTAATCAAACGGAACGAGTTCATATTCGAGTGAACGGCAATCAATACGGAGCGCATTTCTGCTTTCACCAAAAATATTGATGAACTGATCCATGATGCCGCATTTAACTCCGACAAATTCATTCTCTGCTTTTTGCGCGAGCCTAACGAGCGAAAGTTTGTCAATCTGTAAATTGAAAATATGATTTACTGCATACGTTAAACCGGCTTCGATTGCCGCTGATGAAGAGAGTCCCGCACCAATGGGAATATCCCCACCGAAGACGCAGTTAAATCCTTTTAATTGATATCCGGCTTTTATCAGTTGATCAACAACACCGATTAAATAGTTAGCCCAACCTTTCTTTGACTTGCTCAGAGTTTCTAAACTAAATTCATAATCTTCATTCAGATCAGCAGAAATAAGCTTACATCTTGTATCCGTTCGAGGTGCGATCGCAAAGTAAATTGCATTATCAATCGCCGCCGGAAGCACAAATCCCATGTTATAATCGGTATGTTCTCCGATAAAATTTAATCTTCCTGGAGAACGCACCAGGATTGGCTCATCATTAAAAAAATTCTTATACACCTTCACTATTTGCGAGATGGAATTCATAACAAGGTTAAACCATTTTTTTTTAATATTGAAATCAATGTAAATTTCATTTGTAACAAGTGAATCAATCTATACCTTTAAGAGTTCAACAAAAGAAAACGAGGTTATCGTTTTATCTTCAACATATTTAGGATCAAGTTGAATTGCGAATGACCAACTCTGTATCCAATACAATTGTTTTGGGAAGAGTCGGAAGTTTTTCGCTTTCAATCATTTCGATTAAAAGTTCGGCTGATCTCTTTCCCATTTCGAACGAAGGCTGATTTACTGTTGTCAACGGAGGATCAACCAGAGCGGTAATTTTATTGTTTGAAAATCCGACAATGCCGATGTCTTGTGGAATTCTTAAACCCGCTTCTTTAATCCTTTGGAAAGCACCAATTGCAACCGGATCATTCACCGCAAAAATTGCATCCGGCAGATGGTTAATATTGATGAGATGATCCATTGAATTATACCCATCCGCCTCGTGAAGTCCGCCGTAGCAAATAAAATCTTCAACAGAAGGAATCAGCGCATCCGATAATGCTTTCAAATAACCTTGCAGGCGTAACTTGCTTATTTCTAAATCCCTTGGTCCGGTAAAATGAGCGATGCGGTGATATCCTTTTGATATAAGATAAGAGACGGCATTATAGGCGCTTTTAGCATCATCAATAATTACTTTACTAACATCAAGATCACTACAAGCCCGATCAAAAAATACGAGGGGAATTCCTCTTGCAACTACTGTTCGAAAGTGATCACTATTGATCGTGTCTTGAGATATAGAAGCAACAATTCCCGCTACCCGTTGGTGAATCAAGGAATTGGTATTAACTACCTCCCTTTCAAAATTTTCATTCGACTGACAAACAATAATTGTATACCCAGCGTGATAGGCAACTTCCTCAATCCCACTTATCGCGGAAGAAAAAAAATCATGCTTTATTTCCGGCACGATTACTCCGATAATAGTAGTCCTGTTGTTCTTGAGGCTTTGTGCAATTGAATTTGGTTTATAATAAAATTCATCAGCAAGCTGTTGGACTTTCTTCTTCGTCTCAGCTTTAATATCAGGGTGATCACTTAAAGCACGCGAAACCGTTGAAGCTGAGATGCCTAATTTTTTAGCAATATCTGTAATTGTAATATGTTTCATAATTTCTGCAAACGTTTGCGATAACGTTTGCAAACCTAATAAATTAACTTAACCTTGTCAAGCAAAATTTTCCTAACTTAGCTTTAAAACAAAAAACCCTTACAAGTTTTTGCTTATAAGGGTTTTTATTTTTGTTTGATGTGGGCTCCCACTTTTCGAGATAACCTCCTTTGTGACAGGCAGATATGTGGGTAAATTAGGTGCTAAAACATGCGTTTTTTAAGCTGTTTTCAAAGGGTGTGCGGCTGAATTTAATAGCTCCTTGGTAAAGTTCGTTACCGATTTGATTGTCGATTGATAATTGACGAATGACGATTATTAATCAAATCCTACAATCTTCAATCCTACAATCCTACAATCCTACAAT
>MNVA01000176.1 GCA_001871325.1 Ignavibacteria bacterium CG1_02_37_35 | reverse complement strand
TAGTGTGTCAATAGCGGTAGAAACTTATGATGATAAAGGACTTACCTGGCTTGGGATTTATATTGATGACCAACTTGAATATTCCGACAAGACGAATGATACGATACATGAATATTTATGGAATACGAGTTATTTACAAGAGGGAAGTAAACACAAAATAAAAGCCAAAGGTTTTGATGCAGATGGGAACAGCACAACTTCCAAAGAAGCAGAAGTAACTGTCTATCGTTTTACGCCAAGCAATTTAAACGCTCACTTATTAACAGATAGTACAATAGAATTAACCTGGCAGGATAATAGTAAGTTTGAAACGGGCTTTGAAATTGAGCAAGCGGTAAATGATACGTTATTCAAAAAAATTACTTTGCTCGATTCAAATAAAACCTCATACATTTTGAAAGGAAATTTTTCACTTAACCAGCGATATTACTTTAGGATTAGGGCAATTTATGAAGGGACATATAGTTGGTATTCTAATACGGTTTCTGCTTCATTGTTTCTAACTTCCCCAACTCAATTAACGGTAACTATTGTGAATGATACTTCGGCGCATTTAGAATGGACAGATAACAGCTTCTTTGAAGATGCATTCGAAATTGAAATAAAAATCGCTTACGGAGATTACCAGTTGGCAAAAATGGTTGCAAAGAATACCATAAACTCAGATATTCAAACCATCTTTTCTCCAAATCAATTCTATTCCTTCCGTGTAAGGGCAAAAACTTCGGATATCTATAGCGGTTATTCCAATGTTATTTCATCAATCTTTCAGTTTCCGGCGCCGGTCTTTTCAGGTATCACGCAGATTTCTGAGACATCTCTTAAATTAACCTGGGAGGGGAGGACCTCATTTGAGGAGGGATTTATAATAGAAAGAGGAACAAGTTATTCCAATACTGTCGAAATTGGCAGGGTTGGGCAAAATGTAGCTTCGTTCATAGATCAAGGGTTAGACGTTCATAAAAAATATTATTACAAGTTGTATGCGTTCACGAAACATAATAAATCGAACTACACCACCAGGTCGGTAGTTTACTCACCCTGGTATTCTGCAAGTTTTACCGTTTCTCTTAAACATGATTTTGCATACTCATTAAGCCCGGATGAGAAAGTTTTTGCCGTAAATAATCCCGGCAAGGCTGAACCGGTGATTGAACTCTATACTGCAGATTACTTTCATTCGCTGTTGCGTCAAATTTACTCAACTGATCCTCTTGTTCGAACAACTACTAATATTGAATTCAGCAAAGATGGGAAGTATATCGCAGGAGTAAATAGTGATAATACTCTAACTTTGTGGAATACAAACGTCACTGCTATTTATAAAAGTATCTCTGTTAATGGCAGGGAAGGAATTCTACGATTTAACCCTGATTTACACACCGTCGCATTTGCAACAAAAGGAAATATCTATTTCTGGAATTACACCGATGGTTCAATTATCAAAGTATTAAATGATTTGGAAACGTCCGGAATTACAAGCTTTGTTTTTAACCAGGACGGTAACCATTTTCTGGTTGGCGGCGCTCAAGGTTTAAGTTTGTGGGATAAAAATTCGTGGTCAAAAATTAGGGATATCGTTGGAAGTTCGGGTTATTCAAATGCCGCTTTTTCAAAAGACGGTAAATATATTATTGCGTCAAATTCAAGTTCTATTGCTATCTGGGAGAATGCCGGCAGCACGCTACCTAAACAAATAGTTTCAGGAGATGGAACCCGCCAGGCTGTTATGAGTTCTGACAATAACTATGTGTATAGTGTTTCCAATAGCCGGGTGTCTTGCTATCTATTACCGGATGGTGAATTAATTGACGCAGCTTACTTCACGGATATGCCGACTTCAATAATGCTCTTAAATGACGGATTGCAAATGATCTGTAAGTTTAGCGATAGATTGGTATTTTGGACATTAAAGTTTGAATGGGTGGGTTAACGAAAATCTTTTTATCATTGAACCATAACGCCTGCTTTTATGTTAATATGATGTAATAATACTATTGTGCGGCAAGTTCAAAGTAGAAAGTAGAAAGTAGAAAGTAGAAAGTAAAAAGTATGAAGTGAATCGGAACTTCAAAACAAGAATAATATCTTGACATAAAAACAAAGATTTACCTGTCAATACTAAAAGACTGTCTAATATAAAGAAGCGTTGAAAACAATAGATGATGCAAAAGTTGAAATCAGAGCAAGTTTTCATTTTACTTATTGCTTCTTTATATTTGAAAGAAGAAAAAACAAGAAAGCAGAATCAAATTAATGGAGAAATCTTTCGAAATAGCAATTCTTGGTGGAGGTCCCGGCGGTTACGTTGCGGCAATCCGGGCTACGCAATTAGGGTATAAAACGGTGATTATTGATAAAGATAATTTAGGCGGCGTTTGTCTGAATTGGGGCTGTATTCCAACTAAATCCCTGCTTAAAAATGCCGAACTCTTTGATAAAATTAAAAACCATTCGGCTGATTTTGGAATTTCGGCAAAAGAAGTTTCTTTTGATTTTTCAAAAATTATTAAAAGAAGTCGTGATGTCTCCGGGAGAATTGTAAAAAATGTCGAACTCCTCATTAAGAAAAATAAAATTGAACGTGTCAACGGCTTCGGCAAATTTATTTCAAAAAATCAAATTGATATTTTTGATAATGACGGAAAGAAGACAAATTCAATTATCACCGACAAAATTATTATTGCCGCTGGTGCAAGTCCCAAAAATTTCCCCACTATTCCGGTTGATAGAAAGGTAATTATCACAAGCGCCGAAGCGATGAACTTATCCGAACAGCCAAAAGAAATGATTATAATCGGAGCGGGTGCTATCGGAGTTGAGTTCGCTTATTTTTATTCCGTTCTCGGCACAAAAGTTACGCTCATCGAAATGATGGAGAACATTTTACCTATCGAAGATAAAGAAATCTCTCAAACACTCGAGAAGAGTTTCAAAAAAAGAGGGATAGAAATTCATACTTCAACGAGTGTTGAAAGTGCGGTTGTCAAAGGGAAAAAAGCTCATGTCTCTATCTCGAAAAATGGTGAACAAAAGGAATTAACTGCGGACATTGTCCTTTCGGCTGTCGGTGTAACCGGAAATGTTGAAGGTTACGGTTTAGAAGAATTGGGTATTGAACTTTTCAAAAAGCATATCAAAGTTGATAAGAAAACTTACTGCACGAACATTGAAAACATTTTTGCCATTGGCGATGTTATTGGAGCCCCATGGCTTGCGCACGTTGCATCAGCAGAAGGTATCAACTGCGTGGAAGAGATGAAAGGTTTACATCCAGCTTCAATAAATTATGATAATATTCCCGGTTGCACTTACTGCCAACCGCAAGTTGCAAGTATCGGACTAACAGAAGCTAAGGCAATGGAAAAAGGATATGGACTTAAAATCGGAAGATTTCCTTTTATGGCGAGCGGAAAAGCGTTTGCCGCCGGTGATCGTGAAGGATTTGTAAAACTTATTTTTGATGCAAAATATGGTGAACTTCTCGGCGCGCATATTATTGGTTCGGAAGCAACGGAAATGATTGCAGAACTTGCAGTTGCAAAATCTCACGGCGCTACGTATGAATCAATCGCAAAAACTATCCATGCGCATCCTACTTTATCAGAATCAATAATGGAAGCAGCGGCGAACGCCAATGGCGAATCAATCCACATTTAGAACACTGACCTATTGCAACCTTGATGTTATTGGTTATGAAGAAGCGTGGGAACTTCAACATGAGCTTCTTCAGTTAAGAAAAGAAAAAAAAGTTACCGATGTGTTTCTCCTGCTTGAACATCCGCACACTTATACTTTGGGCAAAACAGCGGATAAAAAAAATCTTGTCGGCAGTAAAGAATACTTGGCTGAACATAATATCTCGGTTTTTGAAATTGATCGCGGTGGTGATATTACGTATCATGGTCCGGGACAAATTGTCGGTTACCCTATCATCAGTTTAACGGAGTGGCAAAATGATACGCATAAATATTTGCGCGCGTTGGAAGAAGTTATCATCTTAACTTGTAAAGAATATGGTTTAACTTCCGGAAGAAAACCTAAATATACCGGTGTTTGGATCCAAGAGAGAAAGATTGCAGCCATAGGAATTAAAATTAGCAACTGGATCTCGATGCACGGTTTTGCATTTAATGTTCATACCGATTTGAAATTATTTGACGGAATTATTCCTTGCGGTATCAGAGGGAAGGAAGTTACTTCGTTAGCCAATGAGTTAGGGCAAGACATAGCGATTGAAGAAGTAAAAGAGAAACTGCTTAAAAATTTTATTGAAGTTTTTCAATACGGTAAAATTGAAACAATGCAAAGAGAAGAGTTAATTTCATTTGCCTAACAGCTGGCATGCAATAAAGTACGCACAAGAAAGGTTCATAAAAGTACATGAGATCTCCTGAACAAAAAAATATAAAAACGAAAAGAGAAACAGCAAAGCAAATTTTAATTAACGGAAAGACGCTAACTCTTTCCAAAGAAGAAATTCTTAAAGCTTTTCGCACAATGTTTCTTTCGCGGCAGATGGATAAAAAGTCAATGAACTTGCTAAAGCAAGGGAAAACATTTTTTCATATTGCCGGTTCCGGGCATGAAGCGATCCAAATTGCAGCAGGAATGCAGTTAAATCCGCATCACGATTGGATCTTTCCCTATTACCGGGATCTTGGCGTAGTGCTTACATGCGGAGTAAATCCTTATGATGTTTTTCTTCAATGTTTTGCTAAAGCCGATGATCCTTCCAGCGGTGGACGGCAGCTTCCCTGCCACTACGGCGCGCGAGGATTAAATATTCCAAGCCAATCAAGTCCAACCGGAACGCAGTATTTACATGCTGTTGGCGCCGCTTTAGCTTCTCAGCACCAAGGAATAAAAAACGTAACCTATGTAAGTTCTGGTGAAGGAACTACAAGTCAGGGTGAATTTCACGAAGCGGTAAACTGGGCGAGCCGCGAAAAACTCCCGGTTATTTTTGTTGTTCAAAATAATAAGTACGCAATTTCTGTGCACGTTTCCAAACAGAGCGGGGGAGAGGGGAATTCAATTGCAGAAATGATGAAGGGCTATGCAGCCTTAAAACGCATGTTGATTGACGGAACTGATTTTGTTGAATCGTATGTAGCTTTCCAGGAAGCGGTTGAATATGCCGGGAGTGGAGAGGGTCCGGTATTGATTGAAGCTGATGTTGTTCGACTCCTTTCTCACTCTTCTTCCGATGACCAAAAGAAATACCGCGAACACGATGAATTGGAAGATGAAGCAAAACGCGATCCTGTAGAAAAAATGATTTTACTTTTAAAGGAATATTATTTTGTTTCGGAGGAGGAAATTCAACAAATAAAAACTGAGGTTTTAGCGGAGATTGAAAACGCTGTCACTGAAGCGGTTAGTGCCAATGACTCCCCGCCTGAATCATGCGAGAAATATGTGTTTGATGAAAGCGGGTTGAAAGATACTTTCAATTATGAAGCAACTGGAACAAAGGGAAATCCTATTGTTATGGTTGATGCTATTAATCACGCGCTTCATGAGGAAATGGAATTGAACAATAAAACTTACCTCTTTGGTGAAGACGTTGCCGATAAAAAAGGGGGAGTATTTACTGCAACAAAAGGATTAACACAAAAATTTGGCGATAAACGTGTTTTCAATTCTCCTTTAGCTGAAGCAAGTATTATTGGCGTCGCAACCGGAATGGCTTTAACCGGGTTAAAACCGATCGTTGAAATTCAATTTGGGGATTACATTTGGCCCGCATTTATGCAATTTAAAAATGAAGTAGCTACGATGCGTTACCGTTCCAACAATTCGTGGAGCGCTTCATTTGTTACACGCGTTGCTGTAGGCGGATACATTCACGGCGGATTATGCCACAGCCAAAATATAGAATCAATTTTTGCACACATCCCGGGAATTTATATTGCCTATCCTTCCAATGCGGCAGATGCAAAAGGATTATTAAAAACCGCCATCCGTTTAAATGATCCGGTATTATTTTGTGAGCATAAAGGATTGTACCGTCAAAGTTTTGCTACTTCTCCTGAACCGGATAAAAATTATCTCATCCCCTTTGGTGAAGCAAAAGTAGTAAAAAAAGGAAAGGATGTTTCCATAATTACTTATGGAGCTTCTGTATGGGATGCTCTTTTTGCAATTCGAAAACTCGAAGATGAAGGTCATTCAGTTGAAGTTATTGATATAAGAACGATAATTCCTTTAGATGAAGAGACAATTTTTAAATCGGTGAAGAAAACAGGGAAAGCAATTGTTATCCATGAAGATACTTTTACTTCCGGATTCGGAGCTGAGATTGCCGCTAGAATTTCGGACACTTGTTTTCAACATCTCGATGCACCTGTGAAAAGAGTAGCTGCAAAAGATGTTCACATTCCTTACAGCCCGATTTTAGAAAACGCTGCGCTTCCTTCACGCGAAGGAATTTATCAAGCGATAAAAGAATTGATTCGATACTAAAGAAAAAGTTGAAAGTAGAAAGTAACAAGTAGAAAGTTGGAAGTAGAAAGTTGGAAGTTGAAGCACGCACTTTATACTTTCCTCTCGTCACTTTTTATTGAGCAAAATCCGGAGAAAAAAAATGAAAGTCGAAATACCGATGCCCAAAATGGGTGAATCCATAATGGAAGGAACCATTTTAAAATGGCACAAAAAAGTTGGAGAAAGAATCCGAAAGGATGAAATCCTTTTTGAGATAAGTACGGATAAAGTTGATTCTGAAATCCCTTCACCTGTTGATGGAATTGTTACAGCATTAATTGCCGATGAGGGTGCAACGCTTGATGTCGGTAAAATCGTAGCTTATATCGAATCAAATGAAAATAGGGTTTTGGATGAAGTAAACTCTTCTTCAAAGAAAGAAGTAATGGTTAGCGGAAATATGAAAAAGAAAATTTCCGAAGAAGAAATGCTCATTACCCCTTCTCAACAAAAAATAGATATTCCCATGCCGAAAATGGGGGAATCTGTTATGGAAGGAACGATCATCAAATGGTATAAGAAACCGGGTGAAGCAGTAAAGCTCGATGAAATTCTTTTCGAAATCAGCACGGATAAAGTTGATACGGAAGTTCCTTCACCGGTGAACGGAACGCTTTCTGAAATATTGGTAAAGGAACAAGAGACCGTTGAAGTAGGAACTATTGTAGCCAGAGTTTTTTCAACTGAACTTTTGCATCAAACCGAAGTTCAACATGAAAACAGTATTGAAGCTGGGCAAATGCATGCGGTTATCGGTGCAAACTCACTCCCTGCAGATGCTCTTGATGAAAAAGAAAAAGAGAGTAACCGATTTTATTCTCCCCTTGTTATGAATATTGCAAAGAAGGAAAAAGTATCGTTTGATGAATTGGAAAAAATTCCAGGTTCCGGCATAAACAAAAGAGTGACAAAAAACGATCTACTCAGTTACCTTCAAAAAAGAGAAGCCCATCATATCAGCCAGGTTGAACCTGTTGATGTCCAAGAAACTCACCCGTTTACTGCAAACCTCGTAGAACGAATGCCGATGGACAACATCCGGCTGAAAATTATGCAGCACATGATAAAGAGCCGCGATACTTCAGTTCACGTTTCGGCAATGGTTGAGGTTGATATAACAAAAATTTATAACTTCATAAAAGTAAATAAGGAACGGTATCAAAATCAAAAGGGAGTGAAGCTGACTTATATGGCATTCGTTTCGGATGCTGTTATTAAATCTCTAAAAGCTTTTCCGGTTGTAAATGCAAGCATAGAGGGAACAACTATTCTGCAAAAAAGATTTATTAATCTTGGCATTGCGGTTGCGCTCGAACCGAACGGATTGATCGTCCCGAACATTAAAAACGCACACGATAAAAATATTTTTGAACTTGCGAAGGCGATAACAGAACTTGCAGAAAAAGCCAGAACAAAAAAACTTTCTCCCGATGACGTTACCAACGGAACATTTTCAATTTCTAATTATGGAGTCTTCGGAACTATTTTCGGAACTCCGATAATTAATCAACCTGAAGTTGCAATTCTCGGTGTTGGTGCAGTTATAAAAAAACCGGTTGTAGTTGAAGTTGACGGAATGGATACCATAGCAATCAAACCAATAATGAACCTTGCCATTACGCACGATCACCGTTTAGTTGATGGAATGGTTGGCGGAAAGTTCCTTTCCTTTATAAAAGAAAAGTTAGAACGGTTTGACGAAAAAACTGACGTGAATTTTGAATTAGGCTCTTAGAGAATCGCAATTGCTAACATGTTAACGATAATTAAATATCGAATATTGAACAAGGAATAATGAATTTCGAAGTGAATGCAATCCGTATTTTAACTTCATCATTCGAAATTCCTTGTTCGATATTCATTATTCATTTTTTCCTTTAGCTTTTTTCACAAGCAGGGTCTTGGGAAAAACGTAGTACCTTATCAGTAAAGTTCGCGTAATATTGGGCAGAATAGTAACATGGTAAATAAAGCGATAGAATGACTGAATG
>MNVA01000133.1 GCA_001871325.1 Ignavibacteria bacterium CG1_02_37_35 | reverse complement strand
CCTACGTTTTTCCCAAGACGCTGCTTGGGAAAAAAGCTAAAGGAAAAAATGAATAATGAATATCGAACAAGGAATTTCGAATGATGAAGTTAAAATACGGATTGCATTCACTTCGAAATTCATTATTTCTTGTTCATTATTCGTTATTCAATTATCGTTAACATGTTAGCGCTAACAAGAATCTAAGAGCCTAATCATAATCTCACTCCAAGCTGTAGCCATTGGTCATCGGTCAATAGTCATTTGAAAGACATCTGATTATTGAACACTTACCAACACCACCAAAATACCTCGAACGAGGGATTGTCCCCCTAAAGTGTCTAACCTAATTTTCTTTTGTGTTCATGGAAAATCTCGAAATCATTTTCGTAAGACATTTTTATAGTCGTTACGTTTAATAAACACTAAATAAAACAAAAAGGAAAAGGTGCTGTTATGAAAAATCTTTTACAAAGATTTGTGCTTTTGATTGCTTTGTTCATACTGTCTTCATCATTCTCCTACTCACAGGTAGGCTGGTGGAAATTTGACAATCCAAACAATTTAACCGCTGCTGAAGCAGGTTACGGAAGTGATCTTGTGTTGACCGGAACGGTCTCCGCAGTAGTGGGTCCAACGGAAGCTAATGGTGCTGTTAGAGTTCCGGTCGGAAGTTATTTTAAGTGTAATCATGGATTAACTCCAACAGGCGGCGGACTAAAAGTTAACACCTACACACTTCTTATTGATTTCAAAATTTCTGCTGCGATGTGGCATAATTTTATTCAAACTGACTCCTTACCCGGTGGAAGCGATGGCGATTTTTTCATTAAACCGACAGGCGAAATGGGAACATCCGGAGCCGGATACTCAACTTTTACCGCTACGGTTGATACATGGTACAGATTGGCAATAACTATTGAAAATGGTGTGCAAAATAAATCTTATATCAATGGACAATTAATAAAAGACTGGAGCGCTTATGATATTGATACCCGATATGCTCTTTTCCCATGGATTTATTTCTTTGCTGATGACGATGGTGATGATGGTGAAATTGATGTGGCTGAAATTGCTATGTGGGACCATGCTCTTTCCGCTTCTGAAGTTTTAGCCTTCGGAAGTGTTGGTGGGACATTACCTGTTGAACTGAGTTCTTTTAACGCAGTTCAGTTAAAAGGAAGTGTCGTTCTTAATTGGGAAACCGCGTCAGAAAAAAACAACAGCGGATTCACTATTGAAAGAAAAAGCGAAATCGAAAACTGGAAATCACTTGGCTTTGTTCCCGGTTACGGCACTTCAACTGAAAAACATAACTATTCTTATACCGATCAATCAATTGGTTCCGGTAAATATTCTTATAGATTAAAACAAATGGATCATAACGGTACGTTTGAATACTCACAAGTTATTGAAGTTTTATTTACTCCGTCTGAGTTCAAAATGTATAACAACTATCCAAATCCATTTAATCCTTCAACTGTTATTGCGTATGACCTTCCGGCAGATGCATTTGTCACTTTGAAGGTTTATAACACAACGGGTGAACAGGTTGCCGAATTAGTTAATGAATATCAGGTTTCCGGAAAATATAACAAAAGTTTTAATACATCATCTGTAAGCAGTTCTTTACCAAGCGGTATTTACTTTGCCGAATTACGTGCGAACGAAAAAGTTCAAAGAATTAAAATGCTGCTGTTAAAATAAAGAGTAACTTTCTCAACGGTTGTCTTGGGTTTTTCTTTTCGAAAGTCTAAGACAACCGTCTCATTTTAAAATACCTCAAACGAGGGATTGAGGGAATTACTCACCCGGTATATGTTTACAATTAGGAGTAATTTCTTCTTTCAATCACTAACGATCATCAATATTTTTTTAGGTGCAGAATGAAACGGATTTCAATTTTTACTTTGTTTTTTATACTCGTTTGTAATACGGTTTTTTATTCACAGGCTCCTGAACGTAAAGGCTGGTGGAAATTCGATAATGCCGATTCTCCTTTAAAAGCTGAAGTAGGATATGGAAATGATTTAGAATTAGTCGGAACTCATCAAGTTGTTGATGGACCCGATGTAAATAACAACGCTGTAAAAATTGGGGCAGGAAGCCGCTATAAAATGTTTCATGGAATAGCACCGAACGGCGGCGGGACAAAGGTAAATGAATACACACTCGAATTCGATTTCCGCGTTTCCGTGTTTGCCGGATGGCATTGTTTCTTTCAAACCGATCCAACAAACGGATCGGATGGAGATTGTTTCATCAACACTTCCGGAAGTATAGGCGTTTGGGCAACAGGATATTCTCCCCATCCCATTAATATAAATGAATGGTACAAATTAGTTGTTTCGGTTAAGAACGGAACACAATATAAATATTATTTAGATGGGCAATTATTCCATGACGGGACAATTCAAGCGATAGACAGCAGGTTTTCACTTGATAGTTTGCTGCTTGTTTTTGCCGATGAAGATGGTGAAGACGGTGAAATTGAGTGTGCAGAACTTGCAATTTGGGATCGTGTGCTTACCTCCGCAGAAATCTTTTCTTTGGGAAGCTTTCATGACATTGATACGACTTCTCCTAATAGTCCAGGGGATTTAGTCGTCGTTCCCGGCACCTATCAAAATCTGATTTTGTGGACAGATGTGCCTGGTGAAGATGGTGAAGTTTATGATATCTATTATTCGGAAAAGCCGATAACCGATATTGCTCAAGCTGAAATACTTAAATTGGGTGTTGCAGAGAATTTGCAAAATGTCGAACAAATTCTTCGATCTGCAGTTACCGACCAGGATTTGACCTATTA
Organism: Ignavibacteria bacterium CG1_02_37_35; assembly: GCA_001871325.1. GTDB lineage: Bacteria > Bacteroidota > Ignavibacteria > Ignavibacteriales > Ignavibacteriaceae > UBA1563. The sequence continues at coordinate 8,932 of MNVA01000133.1, read as the reverse complement.
TTATGCTGTACTTTGTAAAGACTATGCCGGGAATTATTCTACGCCTGCTTACTTAAACACTCCTACCACAAACAAAGGAAAAGGTGTTCCCACTATCGCCAAAACAGCTCCGGTTAATTTCATTGCCGATGGAGATTTAACAGAATGGACAAATGTCCCTGAAATCAGAATCCTTCGCTCTGAAGGAACCGGCTTCGATGCTCCGAGTGGTTTGCATGACGGAGACGCTGACTATAGCGTCATAGCTTATTTAGCGGTAGATAACGATAATCTTTATTTTGCTGCGGATGTTACCGATGATATTTATAGCTGGAAGCAAAGAGATGACCCATGGATGAACGATGCCATTAATTTTTACATCGGTTTGTTCGATTCTCACACCACTAATTTCTCAGTTTATAAACGTGGCGCAACTCCGCATTATCAAATTCTTTTTGATGAAGAAAAAGTTACTACCGGTTATAGCGACAGCTTATTATTTCCCGGCACAAATTATTTCTTCGGGCAAAAAGCCCTTACCCCCGGCTATCTCATCGAAGCCAAAATTTCATTCATTGATTTAGCCCAAAAACGTAATTTCGACTATGGAGGTGATAAAGATAGTGTTTTCCATCCTGTAGAAGGAATGAAAATTCCGATAGATTTCTCTTGTAACGATGCTGATGCTTCTGGTGAGAGAGAATTAGTATTCTGTTATTCTCCTTATAATGAAGATCAGTCATGGATTTATCCTTCTCGCTGGTTGTGGACGTGGATAGGGAATAAGATGAATGTTGATCCAAATGGAATTGGGGAAGGATTGGTTGCAGCTAATTACCGGCTGGAACAAAACTATCCGAATCCGTTCAACCCTTCAACGATGATTACTTATTCTCTTCAAAATCCTGAGTTGGTTACATTGAAAGTATTTGATGTTCTTGGACGAGAAGTTTCAACTTTAATAAATCAATACCAGACAGCGGGAAGCCATACGGTAAACTTTAATGCCGCTAATCTACCAAGTGGAATTTACTTCTACAAAATAAAAGCCGGTTCTTTTCAGAACATTAAGAAATTGATGCTATTGAAATAGATAGCAATCGAAAGCAACCGATTAAACAAGAATTTTTTATCAACCTTTAAATTTGGATTTCTATGAAGCAGGGCTCAATTTTTTATGTACTTTTTATTTTGATATTCAGTTCATCATTGTATTCGCAGGTTTCCACACGCAAAGGCTGGTGGAAGTTTGACGATGCAGCGAATCCGCTAAAAGTCGAGTCGAGCTTTGGAAATGATTTGCAGTTGATCGGAACTCATCAAACGATTGATGGACCGGAAGCCGGCAACAACGCAGTAAAAATTGGTGTCGGAAGTTATTACAAATTGACTCACGGAATTGCGCCGAACGGCGGCGGTGTTCTTGTAAATGATTACTCAATTCAAATTGATTTTCGTGTCCCCGCAATTGACGGCTGGAGATGCTTCTTCCAGATTAGTCCCGCAAACAATAGTGACGGAGATTGTTTCATCAACACAGCCGGAAATATTGGAACAGCCGCAACAGGGTATTCCTCTTATGCGGTTAAAGCAAATGAATGGTACCGGTTTGTCCTCTCGGTAAAGAACGGAGTTCAGTACAATACGTATTTAGATGGACAGTTGCTGCGTAACGGAACAGTCCAAACTGTTGATGGACGATTTGCGCTTGATAGTTTACTCCTTGTATTTGCTGATGAAGATGGAGAAGATAAAGAGATTGATTGCGCAGAACTTGCAATCTGGGATCATCACCTAACCGGAAGTGAGATAAGTTCATTAGGCGGTTACGGACACGAAGTAACCGGTCCCGGGACAAAACAATTAATCCTTGTTCCTTTTCTCAATGAACCCACAACAAATTCGGTTTATGTCTGCTGGCATGACACTTCAGCTGCCACTGCAAAAGTTGAATACGGAACAACACCCTCGTTGGGGCAATCAGTTTCCGGCACAAGTGAAATCATTGGAGAACCTTACCGTTGGCATTCTGTAAAATTATCTGGGCTTCAACCTTACACCGAGTATTATTATAAAGCGGTCAGCGGAAGCGGTTCTTCTGAAGTTTACTCTTTCAGGACATTACCCGATAGTAGTTCGCAAGGCAAGATCAGATTTTTATTGCTAAGCGATACACACAGCACCGACACCACGATGGCGGTGAAAGTGATTAAAGAGGCAAAAAAGAAAATTCAGCAGCTCTACGGAAATGACATACAGAATCAACTAAATTTTGTTTTACATTCAGGCGATTTAGTTGTTGACGGAAACAACATTGTACAATGGACTGATGAATTTTTTGCTCCGATGGCTCCGGTCTCTCCATATATTCCGTTTATGACAATTACCGGAAACCATGAAGCCGAAAGTCAAAATTATTATAAATATATGCACTATGACGAAGTCTCTCCTGTGCCTGCTGTTGCTGAAAAATTTTGGTCGTTTAGAGCGGCGAATACTTTGTTCATTGGCTTGAACTCGAATGCTATTACCACAATAGGATCACTTCAAAAAATCTTGGTTGATCAGATGTTGGTGAAAGCTGAAGCCGATACTTCCATTGATTTTGTTTTTGTTATCTCTCACCATATGGTTGTAACTGAATTATGGGGTGAAGGAATTACTTTTGATGGTGGACCAAACTATATGAAAACTCAAATCTATCCTCTTTTAAAAAAATATTCTAAAGTAGTCCAACACTCTTACGGACATACACATGGATTTGAAAGAGGAACGGTTGAGTCCGAATCGCTCAATCCTCGGGGCGATTTCAGAATGGTCTGCGGCGGCGGCGGCGGCGGCGCAACCGACCGATGGGGTGCATATAAGAATATGGATTTTCCGGAAATCCAAATTACTCTTGATGACTACTTTTATCAGATTATAGAAATTGATCCGGCAAAACAAACATTTGAAGCATCTATGTACAGTTTAGGAAATGGAAGTAAAAGCCGTGACTCTGAGTTGCGGGATCATTGGTACAGAAAAGTTAATCAGCCGGCTCCGGGAAATCCCGTTACTTCTGCGCCGACCGTTGATACAAGCAAAGTCATTTTCAATACTTCGCCAATAAGTGGCGATTCTTTAATGACCGTAAAAATTCAAGCTGCGGATAACGAAAGTTTTATTTCATCAACACTAGATACAATGGTGCATTGGATAGATTTATACGGTGGTGCAGATGCAAGTTTTAATCCAATTGATTTGAACAGCGGGATAGATTTAACCAAATTGTCGTTCAGCAGTAAACGATTTGATGCAAGCAAACAATATTATTATCGTGTAAAATACCGCGACCATAATTTGAAATGGTCTGGTTGGTCTAATAGCACTACCTTTAATGTTGCTACCGATATTAAAGATAACACTATTCCAACGGTTTATGCTTTGGATCAGAATTTCCCGAATCCATTCAATCCTGTCACAAAGATAAATTACCAGCTGCCGAAAAACAGTTTTGTAATGCTGATCGTTTATGACGTTTTAGGAAAACAGGTTGCTTCTTTGGTAAATGAAGAACAAGCTGCCGGAGTTTATCAAACAACTTTTGATGGCAGCGGGTTGAGCAGCGGAATTTATTTCTATAAAATTCAAGCCGGAGATTTTGTTGAAACAAAAAAACTCGTTCTGATGAAATGAGTCCCTTTGATAGAGGTATATGCGAAATAACAAAATCTTTATGTTATCAATAACAGGAAGAAGTTGAAATGAAAAGGAAACTATCAACTATAAGAATCGTTTTTATAGTTGTCTTTTGTCTTATTTCAGAAGCGTTCGGTATTAAAACAATAACTGCGGATAATCCAAATTTTCAATACACGGGAAGGATTGACTTTTCAATTCCCGGACAGCCGACGATCTTCTGGCCAGGCACTTTCATTAGGGCAAATTTTGAAGGACCTTTACTCCTCATTATGTTGGATGATAAAACCGGGCAATCTTTTTATGATGTTTTTATTGATGAAGATTATGAACATCCTCATTTGATTGATTGTCTCGCAGGGAGTAAAATCTATGTGGTAACCGGTTCGCTAAAGGATACTGTTCACAACCTCCTCATTTTTCGTCGAACCGAGGCGTCCACAGGTCCTACTAAATTCTTAGGAATTCAGATCAACGATGGAAAGACATTAGTCACTCCTCCGGCAAGACCCAAACACAAAATATTATTTTACGGCGATTCGATTACATGCGGATATGGGGATGAAGCTCCCGATAACGGCGCTGATGACAACCTGACACAAGAGAATAATTTTTTAGCCTATGGCGCGGTAGCTTCTCGTTTATTGAACGCCGATTATATGTGTATTGCAAAAAGCGGAATTGGTATTATGATTAGCTGGTTTAATATGGTTATGTCTGATTATTATTATCGTCTCAATCCCGATAGTTCAACAAGTTACTATGATTTTAGTCAGTTCACTCCCGATGTAGTAGGAATAAATCTTTTCCAGAATGATAGCTGGCTATTGAGTACCATGGATTCGTCTAAAATTACTAACGCATACATAGATTTTGTACGGGAGATACGACTTCATCATCCCGATGCATTCATTGTTTGTTCGTTGGGAAGTATGGACGCTACAAAAGCAGGTTCGCGTTGGCCCGGTTTTATTGATGAAGCTGTAAAATATTTACGGGAGATTGATAACGACACCAACATCGGAACCTACTTTTTTCCATATGATCCAGCATGGAGTAAACATCCTCGCGTGCGGCATCATGAAGTAATGGGACAAAACCTCGCCTCTTATATTAACGATAAAATGGGATGGACAACCGGGGTTGAAAATGATTCCTATGCACAACCGCCAAATAATTTCCAGCTTTCACAGAACTATCCAAATCCTTTTAATCCTACCACAGTTATTAATTATCAATCAGCGGGCGTCGGTCATGTAACTTTAAAAGTTTTTGATATCCTTGGTGACGAAGTAGCAATCCTTGTTAATGAAGAGCAGTCCGCTGGAGCTTATCAGATTACTTTCAACACTCAACTACCTACTAACCACCAACCGCTCTCAAGCGGCGTTTATTTTTATCAACTGAGAGTGGGGAGTTTTGTACAAACGAAAAAGATGGTAGTTCTAAAATAATTTTCTTGTTGTTAGTTGTGTAACAAGCACCACAAGCCTCTCTTCGGAGAGGCTTGTTGGATTAATCATTATTCTTAAATTCATTTACTACTTTCATTCAGCTATTTTTCTTCATTCAATTGTACTTCAAGTAATTTTTTTCTAGACACATGCTTACTAAGAATGCTCTTATCAAATGCATTTAGCAGGCGGAAAATATTTTACTAACTCACATTACGCAAAAGACAGAATCAGTGTCTTAATCGTGATCTTTATCTTTTTCTTAATATGCGTTGACTGCTTAAAAACGAGTAAGATTACGATTATGATTATGATTAAGTCACCTTACGCAGAATTTGTAATACGAAGCGGTAGCTTCGTAAAAAACAAGCATTTTATCGAAGCTTCGCTTCGATTTACAATATAATTTCTCACTTTTGCGTAACGTGAGTGATTAAGATGATTGTTTGATTTGCTACTATGTAACGTACATTAATAATTTAGTATATTTGTATCAAGTTATTAGAGATTAATATGAAATCAAAACTTATCATTCTTCTCACTGTTATAATTCTAACGTTTACAATTTTTCTTCTTGTTGGACTCCATAATTCTGCTAAAAAGGAAGTAGTTCAGCGGTTCCAATCCCGGCAGCTTTTTACCGCCCGGCAGTTATCCAAAGAGCTTGAAACCTGCCTCCGCGACGAATCCCGCGCAGTTGAGATCCTTTCTACTTTACCCGTTTTGAAAAATAAAAAAACAGATGCGGCTGCCAAAGCTGTTCAAGAATATTTTGAGTATCTGAAAAAAGATCATGTAAAATCCATTAGTATCTATGATGAAAAAGGAACGATCATTTACTCGACCTTGAAAGACGCTATTGCTTCCGACCAAAGTGATACAAAATTTTTTGCTTGGGCAGCACAGAGAAAAAATAAAGGTTATCAATTTATAATTGAAGATGTGCCGCAGACCTTTGCACAATCGAGTAAAAATTCTTCTTTTCAAGTGATGATCGTTGCTCCAGTTTATGGCGAATCTCCCAGCAACTTTATCGGTCTTGTTTCTGCCGTTGTGGACTTAGATGATATTCTTACGTCATTTTTTCGCGCTGATAGTTCTCATATCAGCAAAGAAAATGCATGGCTTATAGACAAAGACGGAACCGTGTTATATCAAGCCGAGCATCCGGAAATGATGATGTTTAATGTGCATCAACAGGATGAATCATGTCTCGAATGTCATACTTCGTTTAAGTATGTTGAAACAATTCTTGCCAAACCCACTGGCACAACAGCATATCAATTAAAAGAAAGTTCTGAAAAATTATCAAGCTTTTTTACGCTCAACTACAAAAATATTTCATGGAAAGTTGTTGTTAATACTCCTCTTAATGAGGTTACTGATTTTGTTGATAAAAATAGTCTCCAAACAGTAGCGCTTATCGTAGTTATCTCACTTATATAACTCATAAGTTCCTTTTTGCTATTACGCAGTAACCGGTTGAAAGCAAAAGCTGAAACCGAAGCGGAAAAACTTCGCGGACAACAAGCGTTTAATTTGATTTTGGAGAGCGCAGGCGAAGGTATCTTTGGGCTTGACTTAAATGGCAATCACACTTTTGTTAACCCGAAAGCTGCAGAATTGCTTGGTTTTAAAATTGAGGAATTAATTGGCAAACATAGCCATACCTTATGGCACCATACCCGACCAAACGGTGAACCGTATCCCGGCAAAGAATGTCATATCTATGCAACACTTCACGAAGGGATTTCCCATACCGGCGAGGAATATTTTTGGCGAAAAGATGGAACAGGTTTTTCGGTTGATTTTAGTACTACACCAATTTCGGAAACCGGAAAAGTTGTAGGCGCTGTCGTTACGTTTCAAGATATTACAGAACGCAAGCTTGCGGAAGAAACTCTCCTGGCAAGTGAAGAACGTTTTCGTTCTGTAACGCAATCTGCTAACGATGCGATAATTATCTCCAACAAACTCGGAACAATTTTAGGATGGAACAAAGGGGCAGAAAAAATATTTGGTTTTGCCAATACAGAGATAATTGGTAAATCTCTTGAGCTCATAATCCCTCCGGATTATCGTGAGAAACATTATACCGGGATGGAACGGCTCGTCGCTGAAAGTGATCGTCACATCGTTGGGAAAACAATGGAACTGCAAGGGTTACATAAAAGCGGGAATGTTTTCCCGGTAGAATTATCGCTTTCAGAATGGAAAACTTCTAACGAAACTTTTTATACCGGGATTATTCGTGATATATCCGAACGCAAAAAAGCAGAAGCAGAAGAGGAAAAACAAAGAGAGATTTTAGAAAAGTTAAATGATCTCTCGGGGCTTTTGGCTGAAGATATGACGCTTGAACAAAGCCTTGAAAAAGGATTGCAGATAATCCTCTCGACATCCTTTTTACGTTTAGAACAAATCGGCGGACTTTTCCTTTCAGAGATTGGGAAAAATGAATTGGTTCTTAAGAGCAGCGTTAATTTACCTGAAGCCATCCAAACCATGTGTGCAAATGTTCCTTTTGGTCACTGTCTTTGCGGTCTTGCAGCAAGTACCGGCAAAATTCAATTCGCTGCTTGCGTAGATGAGCGGCACGAAAATCATTATCAGGGAATAATAGATCATGGGCATTACACTATTCCCATCTTTTCTGATGGAGAAGTGCTCGGGGTTATTGTTGTTTATTTACCAGTCGGACATCTTTCCAATCCTCTTGAAATGAGTTTTTTACGTTCTGCAGCCGATGTATTCTCTGGTATTATTATCCGCAAACACGCTGAAAATGAAATCAAATCTAAAAACCAACAACTGCAAAAAACAAATTCCGAGAAAGATAAATTCTTTTCAATTATCGCACATGATCTTAGAAGTCCTTTCAGTGGCTTTTTAAATTTAACCGAGTTGATGGCTGAAGGAAGTGAAGATTTTTCTAAAGTTGAATTAACGGATTTTAGTAAAGCTCTGCATGATTCCGCATCCACCGTTTATAAATTACTAGAAAATTTGTTGGAGTGGGCGCAAATGCAAAAGGGAACAATAAGCTTTGCTCCCGGTGAATTGTCGTTGGCTGAAGTTGTTTCTTTCGGCATTGATACCATCAATCAAAGAGCTCTGCAAAAAGGAATCACGCTCATAAATGAAATCCTGGAGACTCAACAAGTTTATGCGGATGAAAAAATGATCAACACGGTTCTCAGAAATTTTTTGTCGAATGCAGTTAAGTTTACCAAACGTGACGGTAGAATTGTTGTGCGAAGTAAAAAAATCGACGCTGAAATGATACAAATTTCCGTGCAAGATACTGGCGTTGGTATGGCGGAAAAAGATGTAAACCGGCTTTTTAAGATGGAAGAAAAAGTTAGTTCAAAAGGAACCGACGGCGAACCAAGCACCGGATTAGGTCTACTGCTCTGTAAAGAATTCGTTGAAAAAAATGGTGGAAAAGTTTGGGCGGAAAGCACAAAAGGCGAAGGCTCTATATTTTATTTTACGGTTCCCGAAAGCATGCAAAATAATTAGTCTTTTCTTCGTGCAAGAATTTTTTGTTCTTACACGAAGGAAAAAATCTTCGTGGTTCTTCATGCAAGAATTTTGTTACACGAAGTTCTCGAAGAAGACACGAAGTTACACGAAGGGGAAAAATCTTCGTGGCTCTTCGTGAAAGAATTTTGTTACACGAAGCTCTCGAAGAAGACACGAAGTTACACGAAGGAAAAAATCTTCGTGGTTCTTCGTGAAAGTTTCTTCGTGGTTCTTCGTGAAAGAATTTTGTTACACGAAGTTCTCGAAGAAGGCACGAAGTTACACGAAGAAAA
>MNVA01000238.1 GCA_001871325.1 Ignavibacteria bacterium CG1_02_37_35 | reverse complement strand
ATTAACATAAATAATAGCGTTGTTAGTAAATAAATTTTCACGGTTGATGCAATTCGGTTAATTTAATCCGCACATACCGGAAGCGCATCCGCCGCCGCTGTTGTAATTTGTTCCGCATGTTCCGGTTGAACATCCGCCATCGTAGGAAGAACCGGAGCTTACCGAAGCAGCAAAAGAAGAGAGAAGTTTTTTATTCTCTTTTGATTGGCATTTCGGACAGGTAACATCGTCTATTTTGGTTGAAGATTTATGAAGTACTTCAAATTTTTCATTGCAAGCTTGGCAGCGGTATTCAAAAACGGGCATAACTAATTTCCTCTTTATCTTTTTTTATTTTTCATCGGTTAATTCTAAAAACGCCATTAATTTTTTATGAACATCCTCGGGCAGCGTTTCCGTACATTTTTTATAAAGGTCAATCGTCATTTCAACCGAGGAGAAATAACTTTTGCAACCTTCGCAATTTTCTATATGATCTTTAATTGCTACGCATTTTGGCGAGTCCATCTCTTCACTGAGACTTTCGCAAATATGGCTCATCACTTCTTTACACGATACTTTTTCTTCGTTCATTCCTGAAATGCCTTTGTTATTTCATTTCTTAAAAACGACCGCGCCCTGTGCAGCCGCGATTTTACAGCCGGTACGGAGAGTTCGAGCATCTTTGCCGTTTCTTCGGTGGAATATTCTTCAACATCACGCAGAGTAAACACTACGCGGTATTCCGGTTGTAATTTCTCAATAGCTGCATCTAAAATGTTTCGCAGTTCTTTTGTTTCTAAATTTTTTATCGGCAGCGTTGACCAATCGGCGATATATTTTTCATCAAACAGGCTTTCGTCGGTTTCTTGTTCAACAAAAGTATAACGGCTGCTTTTTCTTGCTTCCATTAAACAGTGATTTACCACAATGCGGTAAAGCCATGTGGAAAGTTTTGAGTTTCCGTCGAACTGGTGCAGAGATTTTATCATGCTGTAAAAAGTTTCCTGCATCATGTTCTCGGCTTTTTCGCGGTCGCGGCAGACTTTAAAAGCGAAACTATAAACCGTCTGCTCGTATTTTTTTACGAGTTCGGCAAGTGCTTTTTTATCACCGTTTTTTGCGGAAGCTATTAATTGTTCTTCATTCATGCTGTAAGATGTAAATTTTGGATTTTCGATTCTTAAAATAGTGAAAATTGTTCGAGTACTATAATTCCAGACTCATCCATAAATACCAGCTTGCAATTGACTGGTACGGTTTCCACTTTTTCTTTTTGCAAAGCGCGGCTATTTGAGATTCGTTCGGTAATTCCTTTAACCGATAATTCTTTTTGATGGCGTTTTTTATTCCAAGATCACCGACAGGCAAAACATCCAATCGCCCAAGAGTAAAAATTAAAAACATGTGAGTGGTCCAGACGCCGATCCCTTTAACTTTTGTCAGTTCGTCAATAATTTCGTCGTTCGATTTTTTAGAAATATTTTTAAACGAAAGCTGGTTTGAGAGAATTTTTTCAGACAGATCTTTTACATAAATTGCCTTAGCGTTTGAAAGACCAAATTCACGCAGTTTCTCAACGGGTGTTGCAGCAACATGTACCGGACTAACATTTTTACCGAAATAAGCGGAAAATTGTTTGTAAATGCTTTCCCCGGCTTTTACCGAGAGCTGCTGGCTGATAATTGATTGAATAAGCGATGGATAATAGTTTTTCCGGGGCTTCAAGCTGCAAAGTTGTGCATGTGATATAATTCGCTTTAAGACAGGATCACTATCATTTAAATGATTAATTCCGTTTCTAATTTCTAAAGAATTCATTATAATTATTATAGAAAAAAATGGTATTTAAAATGGCAGCCCAAATAAAACCGATATTACTCTTAAAAGCAAATAAACTTTTCTCAAATGTTCCCGAATCTCCGGACTCCATTTCCTTTAATCCTAAAGATATTGTTGAACACAAGGAAGGCGATATTATCTACAAAGCGGGAGATTCTGCAGAAAACATTTATCTGATTTTAGAAGGGGAGGTAAAAATTAAATTTTCGGTACCGATTGACGGACAAAGAATTTTTCTAAAAACTGCAGCTGATTTTTTTGGTGAGAAAGAACTCCTTGCTATGACTTCACGTAACTCTTCTGCGGTAGCTGAAAGAAACTCCACCCTTTATCTTCTTAAACGAAAAGAATTAAATGATCTGATAACCTCAAACAGGATAATTTCAAATAATCTTCAAGGATTGGAAAGCTTGTCCCTTGGTGAAGAAACCCCTTCGACGGAAACTGTAGAAGAATTTCAAAATATTACCCGTGAATCGTTTGATTTCGATTCGTTTTCTCCTGCTTCGAACGACAAACCATCTCCTATTTCAGAAGAAAAACTTGAGGTTCCCGACGAAACCCCTCTTCAAGACGAATCTTTATCATGGGACAATCTTGCTCTGCCTGCCGAGCCGCCATCGCAAGATGAACCTGAAATTTCTTTTGATACCGATAAATTCAAATCCACTTTTAACGAGATAAAAATTGAAGATGCGGCTCAAAAAGATTTTTCTAAAACACAAGCGGTGGAACCCGAAAGCTCAAGTTGGGATTTTTCATTAGCTCCTATAGAAGAATTGGAAGCGGAGGAGGAGCCATCTCCTTCGGAAGAACTGGAAGCAAAACCTCCACTTACCCATGAGCCGATTGAAGAAAGTTTTTGGGGTGTTTCCGAGTCCTCAGAAAACAAAACATTTAACGAAGAGCCGCTTCCCGAACAAAAACCTCTGTTTTCTTCTGAAGATAGTAACTCGCTTTTTGTCCAGAATGAAAACAAAATAGCTGTCGGTTTAACGGCTGACCAACTCAAACTTATCATTGCCGCCGCAGAAAAAGTAAATTCAAACATTAAAATTGATGAAGTCCTCCGCTCGATTGTTGAAGCTGCAACTTCTCTTACCTCAGCCGATCGCGGAACGCTTTATATTTTGGATTACGATAAAGGGGAACTGTGGTCCAAGGTTTTGCGCGGAGAAAACATTGAAGAAATACGATTGAAGGTAGGACAAGGGCTTGCCGGTTGGGTAGCAAAAACGGGAGAAATAATTAATCTTCCTGACGTTCATGAAGACGAACGGTTCGACAGCGAAATTGACAGGTTGTCAGGCTACACAACCAAATCCATGATCTGTTATCCGATCAAAAATCGCGAAGGGCTGATTATTGGCGTTATTCAACTATTAAATTCCACCCACGGCGAGTTTGACCAGATTGATCTTGATTTTCTCGAAGCGCTTTCCGTGCATGCGGCGCTCGCATTAACTAATGCGGAATTAATGCAGCAGCTTATTAAAACCGACAAACTTGTTTCGCTCGGCAAACTGACGAACTTTATTCTTTCGGATATTAAAAAACCTGTACTTACCATTAAACAGTTTGCCGAACATATTAAAAGGAAAGATGTTTCGGAGGATATAAAGCAGGTTATGGATTTGATGATTGAACAAGTTGGAAACGTAAATGAAATTATTCAATCAACGCTTGCTTATGCCGAAGGGAAAACATTTTACAGACTGAAAAAGAGGGCGTTAAATGCCGTGATGGATGAAATTGTGACCAAACTTGCAGAGTATGTTGAATACCGCGGTGTAAAGCTGTTTAAGAAATTTGACCGCGACATAACCGTTAATGTTGATAAAAAAGAATTGTATCAAGCAAGCTACCAAATTGCAAAGAATGCCTGCGATGCTATGCCCGATGGCGGAAAGCTCTACGTTTCAACTCATGTTGAAATGCATTCGGTTAAAATTTCATTTAAAGATAATGGAATTGGAATTCCCCAGAGCGTGTTGGGAAAAATATTTGAACCGTTTATGAGTCAGGGGAAAAAAGAGGGAATGGGGTTAGGGCTTCCGATTGCTGAAAATATTATTAAAAAACATGGTGGGACTATTTCTGTAGAAAGCGAATTGGGAGAAGGAGCGATTTTCTCAATTTCACTCCCGGTTGAAGTTTAGTTCTTCCCTACATGATCTATAATCTTATTACTGTTCTTGGTCCCACTGCATGCGGTAAAACCAGGTTAGCCGCACAACTTGCAGATTATTTTAACGGTGAAATCATCTCCGCCGATTCACGCCAGGTTTATAAAAGAATGAACATCGGTACAGGAAAAGACTTGCATGAGTTTTTTCTCAACGGAAGGCAAATCTCTTATCATCTCATTGATATTGTTGAACCGGAAGAAGAATTTAATTTGTTTTTATTTACCGAACATTTCTCTAAAGCGTTTCATTCAATAACAGAAAAACAAAAAATTCCTTTCTTAACGGGCGGAACCGGGATGTATCTCTCTTCCATACTTCAAAATTACCAATTGGCAAAAACTGATTTTAATTCCAAACGAAAAAATGAGTTAGAAAAAATTCAGGCGGAAACTTTGGCAGACTTGCTTCTTTCTCTTAATCCCAATCTGCATAACACTACCGATTTGCTTGATAAAAAAAGACTCATCAAAGCTATCCTTGTGGCAGAAGCAAACGCGGATGATGAACCGACCGGTCGAGTAAAAGTATCTTCTTTTACAATCGGGATACAACCGGATAGAAAAATTTTAAGAGAGAGAATTTCAGAACGCCTAAAATTGCGTTTACAAAACGGGATGATTGAAGAAGTTGAGCAGCTTGTTGCAGAAGGAATCACGTATGAAAAATTAAATTACTTCGGATTGGAGTACCGGTATATTGCTTTGTATCTTCAAAAGAAACTAACATACAACGATATGTTTCAGAAGCTACGCGGCGCCATCAATCAATTCGCTAAACGGCAAATGACCTGGTTTAAAAAAATGGAACGCGAAGGAGTTCCCATTTATTGGCTTTGCGAAACTGATTTATCAGAAGCAAAAAACCTTATCGAATCCAAATGCCTGCTCTTCCGGTAAAAGTAAAAAAATATTTAGAGAAATATGGAACCGGAGTTCGTCCTTTAGAATTGCACTCTTCCGGTCAATTCGAACTGATCGTTGTTGTTCCCGCTCTAAGTGAATATGAAAATATTCAAAGATTACTTATCTCTCTTGAAGCCGCAGATAACACCTGCTCAGACAAAATTCTTGTTCTTTGCGTAGTTAATAATTTGATATCCTCCGGTGAGGAGGTAAAAGCGGACAACAAAAAAACTCTTGAGTTTTTGCGGTCGTATCTGCCCGGGAAAGGAACACAAAACAATTTTTCTGTCGGATTTATTGACGCCTCGAGTGAAGGAAATGAGTTGGATGAAAAAAACGGTGGAGTAGGATTAGCACGTAAAATAGGTATGGACGCGGCGCTCTCACTTTATAATTACGGACCCACAAAGAAAAAAATACTTGTTTGTCTCGATGCAGATTGCACGGTTTCTAAGAACTATTTTACAGAAATTTATGAAGCGTTCAACCGGGAGAATTTGCATGCTGCGGTAACAGCGTTCCGGCATTCTTTATCGAAGGAGGAAAACCGTGAAGCAATTTGTTGCTATGAAATATTTCTCCGCTATTATGTATTGAGTTTGCGATTTGCCGGTTCGCCTTATGCGTTTCATACCATCGGCTCTACAATGATCTGCGATGTTGAAAGCTACCTAAAAATTGAAGGAATGAACAAACAAAAAGCGGCGGAGGATTTTTATTTTCTTGAAAAGTTAGCGAAAAATGTTTCCATCGGTGAAATAAAAAACGCGGTGGTTTTTCCTTCTTCACGCGGATCGTGGCGGGTTCCGTTCGGAACGGGGCAACGGATAAACCGGTTTTTAAGCCAAGTACAGAACGAATACCTTCTTTACAATTTCGATTCATTTATGATCTTGAAAGATTGGCTGCAATTATTTTTGTCAACCAATCTTACGGTTGAAGAATATCTTGCAAAAGCAGAAAAAATTCATCCGGGTCTTCCTGCATTTATAAAAGAGCAGAAGTTTGAAAAAGCGTGGAGCGAAATATCACGTACAACAAAAACTGACGAACAATTACAGAAGCAAAAAAGTATCTGGTTTGACGGGTTCAAAACGTTAAAGTTTATTCATTACTTTCGCGACCATGGTTTTTCGCTACAGCCAATGTTTGATTCTCTAAATCAACTTTTAAAAGAAATGGAAGTTCAAATTGATTTTAAAAGTGATGAAGAAATTCCTCCATTTGAAGTGCAAAAAAAATATTTAGAAACATTACGCGCGCAGTTTAGAAAATAAATTTTCTTGAAGGGGAGTCTTGCTTTTTCCTTATATTTGAAAAAAAAATCTAAATGAAATGGATCCAATAAATATTATCATCGGAATAAATATCCTTGCAACGTTCGGAGCCAATATCTCCGGGGCAAAACAGGGGTTTAAGTCATCTATAACTAAGGTTAAAGAAAAGCCGAAGACCTATTTGCAGCAATTGCCGACAACACTTGCAACAATTTCTCTTATCTTGCTCATCATTTCACTTTTTCAAGTCGGAACATTTCCTTACGAAGAAATCAATTTTACAATTCGGTTAATTGGACTCACATTCTATCTTGTATTTTCCTGGGTGCAAATCTGGTCGTTTAAATTATTGGGAACTAACTATTCGCAGGACATTGTTGTTTTGCAAAAGCATCAATTAGTAACCAAAGGAATTTATGCTGTTGTTCGGCACCCTCAGTATCTTTCGCAAATAATTATTGAGGTCGCCGCCGCCGCCGCAACGTTGAGCTTTCTGGTTGCTCCTTTGGCGATGGTGCAGATCCCTTTTTTATTTTTAAGAGCAAAGCGCGAAGATGCTCTTTTACAAAAACATTTTAAAGAAGACTTTGAAGCCTATAAAAAGAAGACCGGCTTCTTCATCCCATTTTTAGGCTAACCGAATGAAAGCAAGTTTATTTTTGTTTCTCTTTGCGTTGGAAATCTTTTCCCAGCAGTTTCATCAACTTGAAATAAGTAATGAGGGGAAGGAAATAACAGTTGTGGCGTTCAGCAAAAACGGATTAACGTACATGCCGGTAGAATCATTTTCCGACGCATTGCAATTCAAACACAAAACCAACGCCGCTTCACAACGGCTTGAGATTACTTTTCCCGAATATGTTTTAATAGTCCGCCCGAGAAATTCATTCGTAATTCTTCGATCGAAAAAAGAGAAAACAGAAAAAGTTTTGCAGTTTCCGGTCTCTACCATTAGCTTGAAAAACACGATCTATCTTCCGCTTGAGTATGCGCAGGGAATTCTTGAAAAATGTATCGGCGGAAAGATCACGTATAAGCGTGTTGAAGAAGAGGCAGTGAAGGGAGAACCAAAAAAAACTGAGGAAAAGGAAATTTCTGCGCCGGAATTAAGCGCGGTTAGTGTTTCGGTAAGCGAGAAAGCGAACGGAACACTGGTGAAAATCCTTTCAAGTAAAAAAGTAAGTAAAGTGACACACACAATTTCCGGCGACATCATTAAAATCACTTTTCCGGATGTTTCTCTTGACGAGAAGAAACTTGATAAGACTTTTCAAACCGGGTTAGTTAAAACTGTTAAGGCTATCAACACAGAAAATGGAAGCAACCTCTCATTATCGCTTCGAAAAAATTATTCCGCTTACGAGTTTATTGAAGAAGTTCCCGGTAAGGAATTTCTCGTCACCATTCATAATAAAAAATTTGCCGCAATTTCCGGGTTAAAAAAAGAGAAATGGAATTTTGACGTTATCGTTCTTGATGCCGGGCATGGCGGAAAAGATTACGGTGCAATCGGTATTAATAATACGGTTGAAAAGGAAATAAATCTCGCAATTGCTCTTAAAGTCGGCAAACTGATAAATGAAAATTTAACGGATGTAAAAGTAGTTTATACCCGAAAGGATGATCATTTTGTTGAATTGTATAAACGCGGAAAAATTGCAAATGAAAACAACGGTAAACTTTTTATTTCAATTCATTGCAACGCCGCACCGAAGAAAAAAAGGGATCCAAATGGATTTGAAGTTTACCTTCTCCGTCCGGGAAGGACAGAAGAAGCTATCGGTATTGCCGAGCGTGAAAACAAAGTAATTGAGTACGAGGACGACCCAACGCGTTATCAGAAATTGACAGATGAAAATTTTATTCTTGTTAGTATGGCGCACAGCGCTTCAATGAAATATTCGGAAAAGTTTGCGGATATGGTTCACCGGCAGTTCAAACAAAATCTGGCACTTACACCGCGGGGCGTTAAACAAGCGGGCTTTTACGTTTTGGTAGGTGCTTCAATGCCAAGTGTATTGATTGAAACAGGATATGTTTCTAACCCTCAAGATGCGAGCTTCATCAAAAGCGAAAAAGGACAGCTGCAGCTTGCCCGTTCAATCGTTAGTGCAATCAAATCTTTTAAATCTTACTATGACAAGGTAATTGACTCAGAATAGAGGAAATTATTTTTTAACTTAAGACATCAAATTTTTATAACTCGGAAGGTCAATGACAAAAACACAAATCTGGAGCGCAGCTTTTTTAGGAATATTCGTCATTCTATTTTTTCTACAAAAATTAGCGGGAACTGAATATGGCTCATCACCAAGTATGGGGATGGGCGAGTCGCAAAGCCAACCTAATGAAACAATGGCTTCATCCAATGCAACCGGTGAAGTGTTGGCAAAGCAATTTAACTGCATTACCTGCCACGGTGTTGATCTGAAAGGGACAAACATGGCGCCGGCGTTAGTTGGTTTAAGCGCATTTTACGATAGGGATAAGTTGATAAATTATTTACGCAGTCCGAACGACTATATGGAACAAGATCGTTTTAAGGAATACAAAGGTAAATTTAAGAACATCGTAATGCCTGCATACGGAAATAAAGACGTAAAAGACTTGGGAAAGATCGCTGATTATTTATTAGGCTTAAATTAACAAAAGATGATTTCTTCAACTACTTTCATTGCTTTTTTGAAACATTCGTCTTAGTTTTGCAATTGATAATGAGAAAGGAGAAAATCCATTGGCTGAGCAATTGACAAGTTTAACTGATGCGGAGATAATGAAGCGTATAGCGAATTACGATTCGCGCGCTTTAGAAACATTATATAATCGCTATTCACCGATACTTTATACGCTGATAAAAAAGATCGTCGGTGATTTACAAGTTTCGGAAGATGTTTTAATAGATGTCTTTGTAATTATCTGGCGGAAAATAAATTATTACGACATCAAAAACGGTGACGTCTATACCTGGCTTATCACAGTTGCAAGAAACAAAGCCATTGATTCCGTTCGGCGAAGCAAGAATCTGGTTCCCGATGCTTACGATGACGATTACGAAAACTTTTACATCGTTCCGCGTCTTTCTCCTCAAATTGATGACCTTGACCTGAAAACGGCGATCAGCATTAAGGATAACATCGAAAAAGCATTGAACAAATTAACAGACGCCCAAAAGTATGTTCTCTTTCTTGGTTATTACGAGGGGCAGACACAAGGTGAAATAGCGCAGCATTTACGCATCCCTCCACAGACCGTTAAATCTAAAATGAAAATTGCACTCTCCAACTTGAAAGAAAATTTATTAAAGGGAGGAGAATAATGAATACCGGAACCGGACAAGATTTTGCTTCCCTTTTACATGCCTTTGCGCTTGGATGCCTAGAGCGCGAGGATTATGATTTGATGATGGAATATTTTAAAAGCAACCAGGATTATCCGTGGCAGGAGCTTGGAGAATACCAAAACCTGGTTGCGCTGCTCCCTTCGTTCTTAACTATTGAAGCCCCCGAGCCGCGGGTAAAAGATATGGTTGCCCGTAAGCTTTATCGTTTGAGGGATCAGCAAAGACCCCAGCGAACAACACAAATTATTCCGCCCGGATCGCCGGCTCAACATAAAAATTTATTTGAAAGAATTGAAACGCCGGAACAGAAATTGTTCTCACAAATTTCTTCTCCTCTCTCCGAAGAAGAAAAAACCGGACCGGAGCCGCAGTCAATTGATGAATCGTTTGAATCTGTGGCAGCGAGCGTTAATAAAACTTCGGATTTTGAACCCGTAAGCAGCGAGAAAGACAGCTTTACATTTGAACCGGAGAAGGAAGTCACTCCTTCCGCGGATTACAGTTCTCCATTCAGCGCCGACGAAGATTCAAAAGAAGAAGAACCTTATTCATCCGGTTCATCTGATTCGAGTTTCTCAAGTAATTTTGATGAAATTGAAAGCGGGAACAAAGAGATTGACGAAAGTAAAGATGAGTTTTCGTTTGAATCTTCTCTTTCAAACTATTCACTAAGCCACGAATCTTCGCCTAAAACAGATGAAGCATTTTCTTCATTCACTTCAGAAACGATGATCGAAGAGCCAGCTGCTGACAAAGAAGAAGCCCCCGTGGTTGTGGAAAAAGTAAAGTCCGGCGTTAGCCCGTTTGTTTTTGCTTTAACGTTTATTGTTTTGGCGGGTGCAATAGCAATTGTTTATTATTACCTGTCGAGCAATTTTAAAATTGCTACGGAAAGACAATCTGCGAAATATGAGACTATCGTGCATGGCTTGAAGAGTGAATTATCAAGCACAAAAGAGGTTGACGAGCTCCTTGCTTCAATCAATTTGCAGATGGTAGCCTTAAAGAGCACCCCAAAAGCTGCAGGCGCATACGGTAAATTATTGTTCGATTCTGTTACAAGAAATGCAATGCTGCAGGTAGTTAATCTTCCTGTCCTCTCCAGCGATAAAGTATACCAGCTATGGGTGATCTCAAACAAACAAAATTTATCTTCAGGTATGTACGAGGTTACTGCTTCTAAGCAATATTTTCCTGTTACAAATTTCAGTAATTTAAATTTAAGCGGTCAAACAACTTTTCTTATTACCGAAGAAATTTCAACCGGGGGAGTAAAACCTTCGAAGGATGTTTATTTAGCCGGACAGATTGATTTCTAATGCCCCTTTTTTGATTGCTGTTGTTCAAGATAGAGCAGAAGGACGGTAACTAAAGCTATTATTAAGAGAAGCCAATATTCTTTTAAAACTTCAGTAAGAGATGAGAAGAAACTTTTAAATTGTAAATTTCCTGCGAATAAACTTACTAGTGTAGCTGTAAAAATTAACAGTCCTGCTGCATACAAAACTTTTTTTCTCTTTACTTCTTCAATAAAAACCATGAACAAAGAAAAACCTGTTATATAAACCACGCCCGCAATTATTAATGGGAAAGTAAGTTCGATAAAAAACGATTGCACAAGAAAGGTTAAAACACCGGTTAAAAAGATTACCGAACTGAAAAATACCGCGAGAAAATTTTTTGTTCCAAACGAATAATAAAATATTGTTAACCCGACAAAGAAAGTTATGAAGGCAACCATCGAGAAGAATGAAACATCTATGAATCCGAAGATTTGTAGAAATATAGGAAGAAGAAAAAAAAGAAACGCGTATTTAACGAGTTGATTTGGGAATTTCATGGTTGTGCCGCTTATAAAATTCTTTGTCCCATACTTGAAGCAACAACTTCTGCAGCAAAGAGAGCGGTTTGATTTTTATGGTCAAGTATCGGATTTACTTCCGTTATTTCCAACGAAGACATACACCCACATTCGGCAATAGCCTCCATTAATAAATGAGTTTCTCGGTAGCTTAATCCGCCCGGAACAGGGGTTCCGACCCCGGGGGCAACAGATGGATCAACGCTATCAACATCAAAACTAATATGAATATGATCTACGCTTTTTTTAAATTGCTTCAGTACGCGTGAAATAATCCGGTGGATTCCAATTTTATCAACGTCAGCCATCGTATAAACTTTTAAACCGATTTGTTGAATATTTTTTCTTTCTAAGAGATCAATACTTCTTGCCCCGATGACAACACAGTTTTCGGGTTTAACTTTTGGAGCAAATCCATAAAAGTGAGTGAGACTTTTATTTCCCAGACCCAGGAGTGCGGCTAAAGGCATTCCATGAATATTTCCCGAGGGAGAAGTTTCGTCCGTATTCATATCTGTGTGTGCGTCAATCCATATTACGCCGAGACGTAAATTATTTTTCTTGCAAAAAGAAGCAATACCGGCTACAGAGCCGATAGACATTGAGTGATCTCCGCCAAGGACTAAAGGGAAATTCCCTTCCGATAAACTTTTTTCAACTTTCTTTGCAAGAATTTCCGATCGTTTTAAAATTTCTTTTAAATATTTCATTTGAGGGTTACCGACTATTTGCCGTTCGATAATTTCAATTTGAATATTTCCATCGTCAATTATCTGATAGCCTAAACGTTGTAGCCGCTCTGAGATATGACTGATGCGCATAGCGGAAGGTCCCATATCAACGCCGCGTCTCCCGGCGCCTAGGTCAACAGGAAAACCTATAATATTTACAACTTTTGATGGAGGTATGGTCATTGTGATTTCTTTCTAAATTTTAAAAGCAAGTTATAGGTGAAAACATTCTCTAACAAATTAGCAAATGCAGTTGGGCGCTTAGTGAATCACTATTGTTAACATGTTCACGATAATTGAATATCGAATAATTCACCCCGGCAATTGGCAGAATAGTAACGAGACAAAGATAACGATAGAATGACTGAATCAAAACGAATGAATGTTATTTGTTCATTCATTCAAACATTCTCCCAAAATTATTTAGAAATTCACGTTACGCAAAAGTGAGAAATTATATTGTAAATCGAAGCGAAGCTTCGATAAAATGCTTGTTTTTTACGAAGCTACCGCTTCGTATTACAAATTCTGCGTAAGGTGACTTAGAAATTATTTTTTATGATTTCTGGTTTACCACACCTTCCGCAAGGTTTATCCCGCTTCGGTTAAACTTCTTCAAAGCGGATCCAATTTTCACGGGTTTTTTCAGCTTTAGCTCCCCCGGCGGTGAAGATAATGGTGTTGCCGGGTTCAACAAGTTTTGTTTCCAGAATTAATTTTCTTGCAAGAAATATGGCGACTTCCTTTTGTTCAATTTCTTCACAGTAAAGAGAAGTAACACCCCAAGTTAAACAAAGCGTGTTCATAGTTTCAAAACTATCTGATAGAGCTATGATTTTACATGCGGGTCTGTATTTAGAAAGTCCGCGGGGTGTTTTCCCTTTAGAAGTAAACCCGACAATGGCGTCTGCATGAATTTGACGGCTCATTGAAACAATACCCTGGTTCATCGAATCGAAAAGATTTTCTTTAATATTTTCAGGGATCAAGTAATTCAACTGTTTTGGGGGAACAAACTTTTCGGCATTTAAAATAATTTTATTCATTATTTCAACTGCTTTAACCGGGTATTTACCAACAGAAGTTTCGCCGCTGAGCATAACAACATCAGTTCCATCCCAGACGGCATTTGCAACATCGGAAGCTTCCGCACGTGTGGGAACAGGATTAGTTATCATTGACTCCAGCATTTGCGTTGCCGTAATAACGATTTTGCCGATTTCATTGCATCTGCGGATGATATTTTTTTGAACAAGCGGAACCTCCTGCGGTTCTAGTTCAACCCCTAGATCTCCCCGGGCTACCATTATTCCATCCGATGCTTTTAAAATTTCCTCCAAATTATCAACAGCTTCTTTTTTTTCGATTTTTGCAATTATGGGAATGGTTTTCCCCTTCCCGTTCAACCATTTTTTTAGTTGATAAATATCGTCTGCTTGACGAACGAAAGAAAGAGCAATAAAATCAACCCGAAACTGAAGTGCAAATTCGAGATCCTTAAAATCCTTCTCAGTAATTGAAGGTGTTGAAAGTTTCATTCCGGGAAGGTTCATCCCCTTTTTCGGTTTTAATATTCCGCCGTTTAAAATTTTGCAAAGCACGGATGAGCCGGTTTTCTTTTTTATTTGCAAGCGAAGCAGACCGTCATCAATTAAAATGATATCATTGAGCTGCGCATCCTGTGCAAGCAGTTTGTAAGATGTTGAAACTTTTTCTTTTGTTCCCAAAACATCCTCAATGGTTATTTCAAGTTCATCACCGGAAACAATTTCATAAAAAGCTTCTTTTAATTTTCCGATCCGGATTTTGGGTCCCTGGAGATCTAAAAGCGTGGCGAGCGGTTGTTTTGTTTCAACGCATGCTTGATTAATATTGTTAAAAATCTCCTCGAACGAAGAGTATTCACCATGCGAAAAATTAAGACGTACACCATCAACGCCCACTCCCATCATAGCTTTGATCATTTCTGTTGAAGAAGTTGCGGGACCAAGAGTGGCGAGTATTTTCGTTTTTGCAAAAATTTCCGGGGCTAAAATGTTCATCGTTTCATTTTCCTTTTGATCGGGAGTTTTTCTTTGAACGTGCAGTTTTTTCTTTGAAAGGATTCTTTCCTTTTTTATACATCTCTTTTAACCGTTGCTGAACCATCCCGAAAACTGTGTTTTGTTCATAGATTCCATTTTTATTTTTTAGTCCTGCTTTTACCCCGGTGAGCAGAGCGATTCCTTCATCAATCTTAGAAATAGCAAAAACAGAAAATTCTTTTTTCTTTACGCTTTCGATTATTTCTTCGCTTAGCATTAAATCTTTTACATTTTGAATAGGGATAATAACGCCCTGCGTTTTTGTGAATCCGTTCATTTTGCATACACTGTAAAACCCTTCAATCTTTTCATTCACTCCGCCGATAGGTTGAATTTCTCCTTTTTGATTGAGCGAACCGGTTACAGCAAATGACTGTTTAATTGGAAGTCCGGAAAGATTTGAAAGCAAAGTAAAAATTTCCGCCGCCGAAGCGCTGTCGCCGTCAATCATTCCGTATGATTGTTCAAAAACCAAATTTGCGGAAAATGAAAGAGGGAACTGCTGCCCAAACATTTCTTTGAAATAACCAGAAATAATCAGCACTCCTTTATCGTAAGTTTTTCCGCTCATACCGGCTTCGCGTTCAACATTGATAATAGCTCCGTTACCGATTGAAACCGAAGCGGTGATGCGGGACGGTTTTCCGAATGAATAAAAATCGGAACCGTAAACCGCAAGTCCATTTATCTGTCCAATCTTTTCACCGGACGTATCAATAAGAATAGTTTTTTCCCGGATCATGTCGGAAAGTTTTTCTTCATATAAAGCGTGGCGGTCTTTAGCCATTTCGTATGCTTTTTTTACAAGCCTTGCAGAAACGATTTGAACATTTTCTTCTTTAGCCCAATAATGAGCCTCGCGAACTAAATCGGCAAGGACAGAAAAGCGTGCTGTCAATTTGTCTTTTTGCCCGGCATACCGAGCCGCAAGTTCGAGTAAAGAGGCAATTGCCGTTTTATCAAATTCTAAAAGATTTTCTTCTTTAATGGTTTTTTTAATTACACGGGCATACTCATCTATTATTTCGCCTGTTCGTTTTACTTCGTAATCAAAGTCTGCTTTCACTTTAAATATTTTTTTGAAATCGTCTTCAAACTCTGCGAGCATTGAATAGATAGAATTGCTTCCAATGAGGATAACTTTTAGGTCCACATCAATCGGTTCCGGTTTTATAATTGATGGTTGAAACTGGAAGAAATTTTGAGAATCTTGAATTTCAAGTTTACGAAATGTTAAAATACGCTTTAGGGTTTTCCAAACGCCCGGTTCTTCAAAAAGATGGGAAACATTCAAAACCAAAAACCCACCATTGGCTTTTAGTAACGATCCGGCTTTGATGCGTGTAAAATCAGCGTACCAGCCCCCTCTGCCGTCATTCACTTTTTCAATTGTTCCAAAAAGGTTTGTGTAGGTCGGCGTAATTTCCACTTCAACAGGGCACGAGGTTGTGTTCGAGTTATCAAGAACAATATTAACATCATACTCGCGGAAATAATCAATGACAAACCCTTCCTGAGTTTCTTCGTTTTCAGGTTTTTGTCCTTTAAAGATTTGAAGATTCTCTAAGATGCTTTCTTCTACTTGGTGCAAGTAAAGAGAAATTTTTTCATCGGGATATTTTTCATAAAAAGCGGTTAACGAACCTTTAACGACCGCCCCAACTTCTTTTCGCTCAAGTTCGAGTGATTCAATTTGAAGTTTTTGACTTAATTTTAATCCTTTTTTATAAAGATTAACCAATTCAAGTTGGTATTCGTTATACTTCCGAATAATGTTTTCAGCGTTTTCCTTTGTTATCGTCCCGTCAAGGATAACTTTTTCAAGCTGCTGAACCGGAACAGGTTTTTCTTTAATTACAGGAATAATTTCCGGTCTGGCGTTTTCACCAACTTGCATCGCCCCTAGAGCAAACCCATCTTTGTTAATTTTCTTTTGAAAGTGGGTAAGTAATTCTTTTTCTTTCTTACCGTATTCCCCTAGAATTTTTTTTCGCTTCCTAGTAAAAATTTGACTTTCCAATTGTTGCGGGATTCGGTCTTTCAAATATTGAATTAAACTTAACAGCTCTTTTTTAAAATCCTTCACCTGACCTTTGGGGAAAGTAAGAAGAATAGGCGCATCCGGGTCATTGAAATTGTTTACATAAGCATAATCTTTGAGCACCGGGCAGTTAGCCGAAGTAGATTCAAGCATTTTTTTTACTGCGGTGGCTTTGCCCGTACCCGAAAGTCCGGCAATAAAAATATTATATCCTGGACTGCGCAGATTTACACCGAGTTTGATAGCGCGCAATGCTCTATCTTGCCCGATGATACTTTCATTAGGTTCAAGTTCGCTGGTTGATTCAAAATCGAAAATCTGTGGATTACAAAACCAGCGGAGATCGTTGATCTTAAGGGGTTGGGGCAACACGGCTTTTTTTATTGGCACTCTTCTTTCCCGAAGTTTTGTTTTGTTGACTGAAAACTTATAAAAACTACGTTTCAAAAACAAAAGGGCTGCATCATATTTGAGGAAGAAAATTAGGGATTCAGAAAACTGTTATTACTAACATGTTAACGATAATTGCCGGGAAGAGCAGCCCATAGCTTCAGCTATGGGGTGGAATTAAATAAAAAGGTCATTCCCGCCGCAGGCGGGTTAGCAAAGAGAGGAACAATGTCGCAGACATGAGTAATAATTGAGCTTTCAAATTGTAACCGATAAATCGGTTTTAAGGGTTTCCTTCTGTTAAATTACCCACAGATGAATCTGTGGGCTGCTGACAGAAAATACCTTAACAAAACAAATTAATGTGCTGTTTGATTTTCATTTTTTGCTTCCCGCCTGCCTCTCTACCGGTAATCTGGCGGGCAGGTCGCTTTTTTCCCAGGCATCGTCTTGAGAAAAATGTAATCCCTAGCCACTAAAGTTCGTGTAATATTTGGCAGAATATGAATGAGACAAATAAAGCAATAGAATGACTGAATGAAGATGAATGGATAAATGGATGTTTTTCATTCATCCATACAATCATTCATCCCAAATTATTTGGTATTTGTTTTTTGTGATTTCCGGTTTATCCAGCTTGTTGCGGGGGTTATCCGGGTTAGAGACTTTTGTCCTATGTTCAAATATGTTTTAATTATTTGTAATTTAGAAGCGGTAAATTCAAGATAAATTTTAGTTTTGCGATTAGCGTGCATTTCCGTTATCCAGCGCTATGTCAACACTTATAAAATACATCTTGGCGCGGAACTTTGAAAATTCACAATACTGTTCTATAAAACAGTATAAATTACTTATCTTGTAATAAAAGAAAATTAAATCTCTATCAATAACGTGGATACAACAGAACTAAAGAAAAACAAAAAGACCTTCATTGGAATTTTCTTTCTTCTCGTAATTACAATCGTTACCGCTTCTTATTTTTACCTGCAATACTTGAACGTACACTCCTCTCCGTTCGTGTTGCAGAATAAATACATCTTGCTTTTTTCCTATGTAGTTTTACTCATCGCAATTTTCGCACTCTTACTGGCGCTCATCTATCAAAAAAAATGGGTACTTGGGTTGAAAGGTTTTATTAATTCCGAAGTGAAGGAAAAAGCGCTTCTTTCACATTATCAAATATTAACGAAGTATGCAAACGATATTATTTTATTGATGGATCAGAGAGGACTGATTGTGGAAGTAAATCATCAGGCGCTGAAAACATACGGTTATACGCGGAAAGAGATTGTTAATCAAAACGTTGTGCTCATTTTCGCTCCGAAGAGTATCCGGGGAATGTCCAAAATAGTAAAAGCATTTGAGAGCCGTGAAGGAGTGATCTTCGAAGCGGTGCATCGAAAGAAAAACGGTGATGAATTTCCGGTTGAAATATCTGCACGCTTAATAGAAATTGGGGGAGAAACGCTAATACAAAATAGTATCCGTGATATTTCCGAGAAGAATAAGATCGTTGAAGAACTTGAATTCTCACAAACCCTACTCCAAAAAGTGTTCGATAGTTTGGAGGAAGCGATCTTTCTTATTAATCCGACAGAAAGGAAAATTGAAAACGTTAATCATGCGGCAATAAAAATGTTCGGATATGAAAAAGAAGAATTGCTCGAACACGGAAGTGAAATTCTTTTCGGTGATGGAGGGAAGTTTGACTCTTTTATTAAAAAATCTTTTTCGATCTATGCAAAGCAGGATTTTTATGAAACCGAACTAACCATGCAGCGTAAAGACGGAGAAGTTATCCCGGTTTATTTTTATGGAAAAGCGCTGATTGATGCAAAGAAAAAATTCTCGTTGATTATCGGCGTGGTAAGAGACATTTCGCTTCTTAAAAAAACAGAGCAAACCTTAATTGACGCGAAGAATAAAGCTGAAGAAATGAACCGGCTAAAATCTAACCTCCTGGCAAATATGAGCCATGAACTCCGCACACCGCTGATCTCTATTCTTGGTTTTGCTGAAATTTTAATTGATTCTTCCGAAGACCCATTTATTCAAGATTCTTCACGAAACATCTTGTACGGGGGGAAACGACTTCTCGAAACACTGAATGTTATTTTACAATTCTCTAAAATTGAAGCGGAAAAAGCTGCGTTCTCAACCGAGTTGTTCGATGTCGTTTCGGTGATCAAGAAATTACTCGAAAAGTATAAGCAGTTTGCTGAAAAGAAAAATCTGAAACTCTTTTTCGAGAATGACGCAGAAGAATGTTATGCGGAGACCGACAAACTGTTATTTGAAGAAATTCTTTCTCAACTTTTAAATAACGCATTTAAATTTACCGAAGAGGGAACAGTGATTGTTGTTCTGAGAAAAGAGGAAGATAGTGCAGTAAAATATTTTACCGTTGAAATTAAAGATACCGGAATTGGGATTTCTCCCGAGAACTGTAAAATAATATTCGATGAATTTCGGCAGGTGAGCGAAGGGATCAGCCGTGGTTATGAAGGCTTGGGACTAGGATTAACAATTGTTAATAGATATGCTTCATTACTTAAAGGAACTATTGTAGTAAAGAGTGAAATTGGTGTAGGATCTTCATTTATTCTTCGTTTGCCGGTGAGCGAGTCAGCGCATTCCGGAATTCAGCCACTTCTTGTGGAGGAGAAAAAGCCGTTCAGCCTCACCGAGTTTTTTAAGGAAACAAAAACCGAAAGCGATCTGCCCGTTGTTTTATTGGTAGAAGACGATCCCTCAACAAGCGATGTGATAACTATTTTCTTGCGTAAAGTTTGCCGGCTAGAATATGCGAACCGCGCTGATAAAGCTATGCAAAAAGCGGCAGAGAAAAAATATGGTGCGATTTTGATGGATATCAATTTAGGAAATGGTCCTAATGGAAAAGAAGCAATGGAAGTTATTAAAAAAAATTCGTTAAACAGGGAAACCCCAATTATAGCCGTTACCGCTTATGCGCTTGATAACGAAAAACGAACTTTGTTGGCTGCAGGATTTACAGACTATATATCCAAACCGTTTGATAAAATTGAAATAATCGAAAAACTTACTTCGTGTTTACCGAGAAAGAATTAACGTGAATCAATTTTCTTTAAAGCCTCTTCGTCCAAACGGAAAGTTGTCCATTCATCCATTGCTTTTGCCCCGAGCGATCTATAAAAATTAATTGCAGGTTCATTCCAGTCAAGAACAGCCCATTCCATTCTTCCGCACTTTTCATCCATGGCTTTTTGAACTAAATAGAGAAGCATTTTTTTTCCAACGCCTTTTCCCCTAAGCTCCGGCAGCACAAAAAGATCCTCTAAGTACAAACCTTTCTTCCCGATAAAGGTAGAAAAATTATAAAAATAAACTGCGTAGGCAACCGGTTCATTTTCTACATAACCAAAAACAACTTCGGCGCCTGGCTTTTCGCCGAATAAAGATTTGCGTAAAATATCTTCCGTTGCAATTACTTCGTGCGAAAGTTTTTCATACGCGGCAATTTTTTTTATAAAAGAAAGTATTCGCGGTATATCTTCTTCGGCTGCCTGCCTTATACTTAATTCTGAATTCATTTTTTTTCCTGATAAGTGAGTACTAATATTGTGGTGCGATACGAACGATAACGCCGACAGATAAAAATTTTCCGACTTCTGTAACGGGAATTTTTGTGTTCACACAAAACCGGTAATAATGATCGAACTGCGAAAGGTTTGACCAAGCGGGTAAAGTCGTCTTTCGCATCTCGGAAAAATGTTTTTGAAAGAAAGGAATTACTTCTCCTGTTTGTGGATTTCTTGTTGGCACTGCACAGCGCGAAGATGAATTTATTCCGAGAAATTGTACCCCTCCTATGTGAAATGGTTTTTCTTCTCCCTTTTCGCCAAACAAATTGTCTTCCCAAAATGCCGGCGTATCAGTTAACATTAAATTCGGACGAAACCTTATGTACAGCTCTTCAACAGAAATGTTGGGAAACCATTTCGCCACTTCTTGCAGGCTCGCAAAGCTTACTAACGTTGGTCCGGAAGCGTTACGGTCATCGGGGAAACCGCTTTCTTTATTTTGTTGAAAGGTAATTTTCGTTTCCAAAAATTCGGAAAAGATTTTCTCTATTCCTGGTTTTTCTTTTTCAAGATGAAAAATCTTTTTGAAATTTTCTTGTTCAATTGAAAATTCCACAAGCCTTTCAACTAAATAATAAGTCGTCTTTATAAGATGAAGATTCGTAAACTTCTTCCCGTTAATAAATTTTCCTTCTTCATCAACAAAGGCAAACTCCCGGTCAAATTTCAAACTCCCGCCGGAAGTTATTTCGACTTTATCAAGGTTGATGCCGCCAAGTGATTTAATCGGATAAACCGTTATTTGTTTGAGTGTTTTCATAAAAAAAGCGAGAAGTTTAAAGTGGAAAGTGACTAGTGGTTCCGGTTTTTAACTTTCCACTTTGTCAAGTCCTAAATTTAGTTTACAGAATTTCGTTCTTACTACTTACGCAAGGGCTAACGGAAGGAAGGCGTAGCCCGACTGGAGTTAGCCCTTGCGATCGCTTGGGACACCTTTGCTCTCGGCTATGAGATTCCTGTCATCAAGGCTCTCTTAGGACTTGTTGCTTTTCCAGCAACGCACCTTTTAGTTTTACTACATGCCCGGCGCACTAATCATTCCATCCCTTCGGGATTTATTTTTCTCAATCCCGAAAGGATGAAATTATTATAATAACACCTGAGAAGAGCGGAACTAAATGCCGAAGGCATGACATTATTAAAATGCTTAATCAATCGAACATTTAGACATTTAACTGTGAATCAAAACAAAAATTGATATTCTTAAGTTGACGCCTATGAGAATAGTATCCTGTATTACAAATTTTTTAAAGAATGTATTTACTCAAATCTCTATTCTTCACAATCGCGTCTAATTTTTTCTTCACAAGTTTAGCGTCAATTTTAACGGCAGCTTTTGGCATTTTGTCCGGGACTTCAAAAAGAATATCGTCTAAAAGCGTTGTTAATATTGTGTGCAAACGGCGCGCGCCGATATTTTCAACTTGCTCATTCACTTCAAAAGCGATGCGGGCAATTTCTTTTATTCCTTCTTCTGTAAAATGAAGAGTTACGTTTTCAGTTTCCAAAAGAGCGGAGTATTGTTTCAACAAAGCATTTTCCGGCAGCGTAAGAATTTTTATAAAATCATCCTCGGTCAGACTTTTCAGTTCAACACGGATGGGGAATCTTCCCTGCATTTCGGGAATAAGATCGGAAGGTTTTGAAGCGTGAAATGCACCCGAAGCAATAAATAAAATATGGTCGGTACGCACCTGTCCGTATTTTGTATTAACGGTTGAACCTTCAACAATCGGAAGCAGATCGCGCTGAACACCTTCGCGGGAAACATCTGGTCCACCGCCCGAACGTCCGCCGCTTCCGGCAATTTTATCAATCTCATCAATAAAAATAATTCCCGAATTTTCAACCCGTTCAATTGCTTCTTTTTGAACTGTATCAATATCAATTAATTTTTGCGCTTCTTCTGCGGAAAAAATTTCTTTCGCTTCCGCGATGGTTGTTTTTCTCTTTTTCTTTTTCTTCGGCAGCATGGTGGACATAATTTCTTGAATGTTGATTCCCAGATCATCGCCGCCGATTGGACCGAGCACTTGCATACCAACCGCGGAAGTTGTTATATCAAACTCGATCAATCGGTTATCAATTTCACCTTTGTGCAGTTTGGTGCGCATCCATTCGCGTGTTTTTTGGTTTGTAAGCGGGTCTTCTCCAGTTACGGCAACTTCATTTTTATTTTCATCTCCATTTTCAACCGGCTTTTTTACAGGAGGAATAAGAAGATCAAGAATTCTTTCATATGCAAGTTCTTCGGCTTTTGTTTTTACTTCTTCTGTTTTTTCGGCTTTAATCATATTGACTGCGACATCGGTTAGATCGCGGATCATTGATTCAACATCGCGACCTACATATCCGACTTCCGTGTATTTCGTTGCTTCAACTTTGATGAATGGAGCATCAGAAAGTTTTGCAAGTCTGCGCGCAATTTCTGTTTTTCCAACTCCGGTGGGTCCGATCAAAATAATGTTATTCGGCATTATTTCTTCTTTTAATATTCCTGTAACTTGCTGACGGCGCCAGCGGTTTCGAAGAGCAATAGCAACGGCACGTTTAGCTTCATTCTGTCCGATAATAAATTTATTTAGTTCGTTTACTATTTGATTGGGCGTTAATTCATTTCGCAAAATTTTTTCCATTTCTAATTATTTTTCAAGAGTTTCAACATGAATTTTATCGTTAGTGTAGATGCATATTTCCGAAGCAGTTTGTAACGATTGAAGAACAATTTCACTTGCAGAAAGTTTGCTGTATTTTTTTAACATTTTCGCGGCTGCGAGTGCGTACATTCCGCCTGAGCCGATAGCTACGATTTTATCATCCGGTTCAATTACATCTCCGTTGCCGGAAATAATAAAAGCGCTGTCCTTCGAAATTACCGCCAGCATCGCTTCTAATTTTCTGAGATATTTATCGGTGCGCCATTCTTTTGCAAGCTCTACGGCTGCGCGATTTACATTGCCGCGAAATTGTTCAAGCTTATCTTCAAAGCGTTCCATCAGTGTAAAAGCATCGGCAGAAGCGCCTGCAAATCCGCAAAGGACTTTTCCGTTTGCAATTTTTCTAACTTTCATCGCGTTGTGTTTCATCACGGTGTTGCCGAGCGTAACCTGCCCGTCGCCGCCAAGAGCCGCTTCGCCGTTATGAATAACCCCGATGATAGTTGTTGATCTAATATCTATTGGCATGGTAATCCTCTAAAATCTTTTGGTAAAATTAACTTTTTTTTAAGTGAATTAGAATAGCGCTCCCTTATTTCCAGATAAATCTTTCTACAACAAACCTGAGCAGCGGTTTTGTTGGAAATATTTTAGATACATTTTTCTGATAAGCAACGTACTCACCGCCGAAACGTGCAACTAATTTTTTTTCTTCGTACCGGGAACCAATATAAAAATATATGGTTGAACATAGGACGAACAAAAAGGAGAAAAGATTCATCGTCGGACGAAAGAGAAGAAAAAATATCGAGAACAAATAAACCGGATGTCGGCTGAATTTATACGGACCCTCAATCCGCAACACGGATGTTTCGTCCAATTCTTCTACTTTGTATGTGCCGGTTTTCCATCGTTGTATTTGGCTGATGCCGAGAAATTCTTTTCCGTCAACAAACTTTAACGTCCATATCAATCCGAGTAAACTAAAGAATTGAGGAACGAGAATTAAAAAGTCGAATGGAAAAGAAAGGTCGTACAGAATAACATCGGGCTTTGGCGAAAAAGTCCAAAACAGAAAAAAAGTAAAAAGAGAAAGCACATTGTAGGTAAGCCGGTAAAATGGAAGGAACTGCGGAAATCGTCTCCTCACGGCTTCTTTAATTTTATTTGAAGCAAATAACGAATGCAGCCATCCAAAAACTAAAAAAAGAAAAACAAGAAGAAAAATATTTCCTAAAAGGATCATAATGTTTTACGCAACCTGGCAACCGGCAGCCGCAGCTGTTCGCGGTATTTTGCAACGGTGCGGCGCGCAATGTGTATTCCTTCTTCGTTCAATATTTCGGCAATTTTATCATCGCTTAATGGCGATTGTTTATCTTCTTTTATGATAATCTCTTTTATGCGCTCTTTTATGTGTTTATTGGAAACTTCTTCGCCGGAATCAGTTGCCAAACCTTCGCTGAAAAAATATTTCAGTTCGTGAACGCCTTGCATGCTCTGCACAAATTTTCCATTTACAACCCGGCTGATAGTGGAAATGTCCATCATAATTTCTTCAGCGATGTCTTTGTAGATCATCGGGCGGAGAAATTTTGGACCTTTTTCAAAAAAGGCGACTTGCTTTTCAAGAATTGCACGCATTACTTTCAGCAAGGTTTCTCGCCGTTGTTCAATACAGGCGATAAACCATTTAGCCGATTCAAATTTTTCGCGTAAAAACTTGTAGGTGTTCTTTTCCCTTTCAGAAATTTTCTTTCTCCCTTTGTTCGCATTAAGCATTTCAATGTATGCTGCATTGACGGTAACCGAAGGCATCGCACGGTCGTTTAAAGTGATAATATAATTATTGTCAACCTTCTCAAGCAGAAAATCAGGAGTGATCTGGTTGAGTTCGGCAATTTCAAAATTTCCTTCCCCCGGTTTTGGGTTCAGTTTCTGAATTAAATCAAGAACTGCGCGAAGAGTTTCCTGGGTGAGTGACATTTTCTGCATCGTTGAATCAAATCTTTTCTGAACAAAATCCTCAAAATGATTTTTCAACATTTCTTCGGCTAAATAGGAATAATAAGGGTCAAAAGTTCCATTCTGAATCTGGACGATGAGACATTCCTGAAGACTTCGCGAAGCAATTCCTATTGGATCCAGCAGTTGAATTTCTTTTAAGACATTTTCCGCATCTTCTAAACTAATTTTTAGATGGTCAAACACATCCAAATTGTTGACGATGATTTCCAGGTCTTGTTTCAAGTACCCATCTTGATCGAGGCTTCCGATAATTTCTTCACCGAGGAGTACAAGCGGTTCGGCAAGTTGAAGCAGGTAAAGCTGCTCGAGCAAATGTTCTTGGAGAGATTCGCGCTGCGGTGCGGTTGGATGAAAGGTTTCCTGATCTTTTTGTGTGTTGCTATATGAAGGATCATCAAAATAATCTTCGTCATTCATGTAATCTTCTACGGTGAACTCGTCCTCTTCGCTGTAATCAGAATCTTCAGGCTCTTCAGCGACTTCGTCAGGGTCTTTTTCTTCTTGTTTTAATTCCAAGTCTTCTTCAAGAATCGGATTTAGCTCAAGCTCGGTTTTAATTCGTTGTTCAAGAGCCATGGTATTTAGCTGAAGCAGTTTTTGATATTGAATCTGCTGGGGCGAAAGTTTTTGCGTTTGCGATAAGCGTTGAGAAAGTGAGAGCATAGTTATTTACCGGTCAATTCTTTTGCTTTTTTGTACCATTTGTTACTGTATTTACGTTCTAAGCTGTTTTGACAAAATTGAAAAGCGGTTACGTTTTCGTTGGCTCCTTTTTCGAGAGCAGAAGAACAATCAGAAAATTTTTCAAATCGAAGAATTTCTCCCCCGAAATCCGAGACGCGGATCGGGAAAAGATGACACGAAATCGGTTTTTGAAACGAAGACTTCTTTTCAAAAAAAAGTTTTTCGAGAGAACATTTAGCAATTTTATCTTCATAATAAACGAAAACGCATGCTTTATTGTTCACGCTTCGAGTTAGAAGTTCACCATCTTTTTCTTCATAAAAGCCAACCTCTTCTATTTCCTCCCAATGTTTTTGAGGGATAATGTTTTCTACCAGCGGAAGCACTTTTTCCATTTCGACTATTTCCTCTTCATTGAGCGGCGCGCCATACTCGCTCTCCAGGGTGCAGCACGCTCCCTTGCATTTGCTGAGGTCGCAAGAAAAAGGAGTTTCTATGACTTCTTTTCGAAGCAAAACGTTATTTATTGATATAAAATTGCTATTAAACATTGGAATAATTTTTGTTCCAAAGATAAGGATTTCTTAAGGAATTGTAAATTTTTTTTGACGGGGAAAAAGTGAATTAACGTTATCCCGGTAAAAAATTCTTCTATTCTAAAAAATTTAAGTAAATTTCAAAAGATAAATTTTGGAACTTACATGATGAAATTAACCGGAAAAAATGTTGTTATCACTGGCGCTTCAAGCGGTATAGGGAGAAGCCTTGCACTTCAGTTGGCAAAAGAAGGGTGTAGTTTGGCGCTGCTTGCACGAAGAGTTGAAGAGTTAGAAACCGTTGCCAGACAAGCATCTCAATATAACGTAATTGTAAAAGTTTATAGATGCGATGTTTCCAATAAAGATGAAGTTGAAAAAGTTTTCGCTCATATAAAAAAATTTTTCAGCTCAATTGATGTTTTAGTACTCAATGCAGGCGTCAGTTTTCGAACCGATGTAAGAAAAGATGAATCCGCAAAAGCAGTGCAGACGTTCGCAGTGAATGTGCTGGGAATGGTCTACTGCGCCGGGCAAGTGATACCGGATTTCATTCAAGCCAAAAAGGGAATGATCGTTGGTATTTCTTCTCTTGCAGAAAGCAGGGGGTTCCCGCGCAGCGGATTCTATTGCGCCAGCAAAGCCGCCGCTTCAACTTATCTTGAAAGCCTTCGTGTTGAATTGAAGAAGTACAACATAAAAGTTCTAACCGTTAAGCCCGGTTTTGTCAAAACCCCGATGACCGATAAAAACGAATTTAAAATGCCGTTCATTATTCCTGTTGAAAAAGCCGTACAGATTATTGTTGATGGAATTAAGAAAGAAAAAAAGATCATTCAGTTTACCTTCGGCGCTGTATTGGGAATAAAAATTTTGAAGGCGCTTCCGAATTGGTTGTTTGATTTTATCGCACAAAACCAGCTTAAAAAACCATTGAAAAAATGAAAAAGATTTTTGCGTTTGCCTGTTTGTTTTTTTGCTCCATCATTTTTGCGGGAACAAGTCAAGCGCAGAGCGATTCGATGCTAACCTTTTCAGAAATAATGTTCAATCCCGCCTCCGGCAACAACGAGTTTGTCGAGTTATATAACACAAGCGAGACAGATTCTATTGACCTCACAAATTTTAAAATAAAATATTACAACTCAAATCCGGACGGACTTGTCTCAACCGGATCAGGAATAAAACTTCCGCCAAACGGCTTCGCAATTATCTTTGAAGGCGATTATGATTTTGTGTCGGGCATCTACAATAACCTTATTCCGGCTTCAGCATTACTCTTAAAAATCGCTGACAATTCTTTCGGCACTTTAGGAATGGCAAACTCAACCAACCGCGAACTAAAACTCATTTCACCCGCCGGCGACACGCTTGAAACGTATCAATACTCTGCAAACAACGGAATCGGAATTTCGGATGAAAAGAAAATTTTTAATAAAGATAATTCCCCGGCTAACTGGGGAAATGCACTGCAAATAAATGGAACGCCGGGATTTAAGAATAGCATCACCCCGCTATCATTTGATGTTGCGGTTTCAGCGCTTACTATTTCTCCCGCACTTCCGTTTCTAAATGAAGCGGTTACCGTTTATTCGGTAATAAAAAATTTAGGTGTCTCATCCGCAAACACATTTACGGCAGAAATATTTTTCGATGGGAATAAAGATTCTATTGGCGCCGTGAATGAAAAAATATATTCGGAAACACTATCGCTCGCTCCTTCTGATACGGCAATCATTTCACAGCAGCTTACCACTCTTCCGGCGGGCAGCTATCAACTGCTTGTGCAAGTAAATTTTACAAATGATGAAAATCTTTTCAACAACAAAAAGATTTTGCAGTTTACCGTTCTGCCTAAGCCGAATGCCTTTAATGATTTAATCATTAACGAAATAATGTATGCGCCAACCACGGGAGAACCGGAATGGGTAGAGCTTTTTAACCGCTCGAATGAAACAAAGAATTTGAAGAGGTGGAAAATTTCCGACAACGCTACTCCGGTGAGCATTAGTGGTGTTGATATTTTTGTTCCGGCAAATTCTTATATCGTTTTGAGCAAAGACTCAACGATCCTCAATCATTATAATGTCGCCTCGCAGATGGTAGTGTTGAGTATACCTGCATTAAATAACACCGATGATGCGGTCGTATTAAAAGATTCGCTTAACGTGTTGATGGACAGTGTCTATTATTTTTCATCGTGGGGCGGAAGCGGCGGAAGATCGCTTGAACGAATTGATGCAGAACTACCGGCGATAAATCAATCAAATTGGAAAACTTCAACGGGATATTTTAAAGCTACTCCCGGGAAAACAAATTCTGTTACGCAAAAAGATTTTGACGGAACAATTTCCGAAATTTTATTTTCTCCGCAAAACCCAATCGCCGGAGAGAGTATTTCCATTTCCGCCAAAGCAAAAAATATTGGCAAAAATAATCTCTCATTTCATCTTGAACTTTATCTTGATGAAAATCTCGATTCAATTCCGGATGCAGGGGTCAGCCTTTCCGACTCGTTTACACTTAACCCGCTGGATTCTCTTACTGTTCCGTTCAATTATGTTTATGAAAATTTCAAAGGAATAAAAGGGTTTTTCGTAAAAGGATTTTTTTTTCAGGATGAAGACTCCACAAATAATTCTTTCTACAAAATTTTATCTGCCGGATTTCCATCGGGCAGTGTACTGATAAACGAAGTGATGTTCACCCCAGCAAACAGCGAGCCGGAGTGGGTTGAGGTTTTTAATGCGTCAAACGACACCATCAATTTAAAAGATTGGACGATTAACGATGTTTATACAACTCCGGCTTATGGAAAGGTTGCCGGAGATTTTAATTTACCCCCGCAAACTTTTGGAGTCCTGGCAAAAGATTCTTCAATTATAAATTATCACCGGGTTATTCCTTCTAAAATTGCAAAAGTTAATTTACCGGTTTTAAATAATGATGTTGACGGTGTTGTGTTAAAAGATAATCGAACGGTTGTGATGGATTCTCTTCTTTACAGTAGCAGTTGGGGCGGGTTAAATGGGTATTCGCTTGAAAGAAAATTATTATCGGCGCCGGCAAATGCTTCTGACAATTGGGCAAGCTCGTTAGATATTGAACAAAGCACGCCGGGCAAAATTAACAGTCAAACTCCGAAGGATTTCGATCTTACTATTTCGTCTCTCGCGACAGATCAGCCGTCTTTTGGTGAAAACGAAAACTTCCCGGTTTATGCAGTCGTTAAAAATATCGGATCGAAAGCAGTGGATGATTTTTCTTTGCAATTTTTTGTTGATAGCGATTCAAACAATACCGCTGATAATTTGTTCGATGCGCAAACTGTAACAGCGCAATTGCAAAATGGAGATTCGATAAAAGTTATTGCCGGAGTATCTAGTTCAATTTCCAAACGAACACTGTTTGCTTCAAAAATTATTTTTGCTAATGACGCTGATTCATTAAATAATTATGTGGAAAAATATTTTGAACCGGGTTATCGCTTGCAGGCATTGGTTATAAACGAAGTGATGTACAATCCCAACGATAACGCACCGGAGTGGATAGAGCTTTTAGCAAACGATTCTCTTAACTTAAAAAATTGGTCAATTGCCGATTCGCTTTCAACTCCAACGAAAGTAAAAATTACGTACAACGATTTTTCTCTTCTTCCGAAAGAACTTGTCGTGCTGGCAAAAGATTCTTCTTTGTTTTATTCTACATTCCATCCGGCAGCAAACATAAAATTTATTGCAGTTAATCTTCCATCGCTCAGCAATACGGAAGACGGAATTCATCTCTATGATTTCCGCGATGCGTTGATTGATAGGATGCATTATAAATCTTCGTGGGCAGGCAAAAAAGGATTTTCTATCGAATACATTAGCGGTGCAGCTGATAGTCTGAGTTGGATTACTTCACTTGCGGTAAATGGAAATTCCGCCGGAGAAGAAAATCTTCTTCCAAATCAAAATATAAACCGGAATGCACTTGTTGTAAATGAAATAATGTTCGATCCCGGTACGGACAACTGCGAGTTTATAGAATTTCAAAATATTTCAAACGATTCAATAAACATCGGCGGCTGGCGCATCGAAGATGAAAAGGGAAATTTCTTTAAACTTTCCGAAACAGGATTTCTTCTTCTGCCGAATGAGTTTTTTGCCCTTGCGGCAGATTCAATCATTCTAAAAAAGTATCCCGGGTTACTTTCATTTCCAAATCTCTCAATTGCAAATGCATCATCGCTTGGCTTTACAAATACAGGTGAACTGATTCAACTTAAAAATATTTTCGGCAGCAGTGTTGATTCGATTTTTTATTCGGGTAAATGGCACAACAAAAATATTGTAAATACGAACAACAGATCGATTGAAAGAATAAATCCAAATATTGACGGCAACTTGAGCAGCAATTGGAGCACTTCGGTTGCGGTTAGCGGCGCAACTCCCGGAAAACAAAACAGCATTTTTACAACCAACGCAAACAGAGCCGCAAACATTTCCGTTTCACCGAATCCGTTTTCTCCCGACAACGACGGCTTTGAAGATTTTACTATTATCAATTACAATTTATCACAGACCATTTCGCAGACGAGGATTAAAATTTTTGATTCGAAAGGAAGATTAGTGAGAACACTTCTCAATAATCAAGCAAGCGGGCAATCCGGCTCGGTGGTGTTTAACGGCTTAGATGATAACGGGAACCCGCTTCGCATCGGAATCTATATCGTTTATCTTGAAGCGATGAATGAGGCTTCTGCCGTGGTTGATAAATTGAAAACCGTAGTTGTGGTTGCAAGGAAACTTTAAAGTAGAAGTCAGAAAACAGAAGTCAGAACAGAAAATAGAAAGAATATAACAATGCAATCAATCCAGTTATTTGTGTTTGACCTTGACGGAACGTTAACTGAATCTTCGGAAACCATTTACCAAACCACCATAAAAACGTTTGAGCATTTCGGACAATCGGTTTATTTCCCGAAAGAAGAATTAGATAAACGCATCGGCGAACATTTCCAAACAATCTTTGATGCAATGCACATTCACGTTGATGATATTGAAGCCTATATTAATGTCTATAAAACTATTTATTTTGATTTTATCGGCACTACAAAACTTTACCCGGGCGTAGAAGAAACAATTTCAACTCTGAAAAAAAACGGGAAGAAAATTGCCCTGCTCACCACCAAAGCGCAGGATCAGGCTGAACGCATACTTCACTATTTTAAATTGGAAAAGTATTTTGATGAAATTATGGGAA
The DNA here is from genome assembly GCA_001871325.1 of Ignavibacteria bacterium CG1_02_37_35. Taxonomy (GTDB): domain Bacteria; phylum Bacteroidota; class Ignavibacteria; order Ignavibacteriales; family Ignavibacteriaceae; genus UBA1563. The sequence goes on along the minus strand of MNVA01000238.1, from coordinate 30,500 downwards.
GACGAAACGGATTCGGGCATAAACCTTCGCCCGAACCGCTGCTCTTTATTTGTAATTCGCTTTCTGTTTTACCCGAAAAAACAATTATGATTGGCGATTCTGAACTTGATGTGCAATGCGGCAAAAATGCCGGAACGAAAACATGTGCCGTTACTTATGGCTATCGCTCTAAACAGTTTTTAATTAATGAAAATCCGGGTTTCGTTTTAGATAATTTATTAACTTTAAAAGAAATATTTAAGACAACATTATGAAATCAAGAATTTATTTTTTAACCTTTTTACTGATCGTCAGTTTTGCTCTTACCACTACGATCTTTTGGTATTTTGAACGGGGGGTTAATCCTCTTGTTCATTCTTTTGGTGATGTCGTTTGGTGGTGGATGGTGAGTTCAACCACTGTTGGCTATGGCGATATAGTTCCGATTACGCTGCCGGGAAGACTTGCCGCAATTGTTTCAATTATTGTCGGAGTGTTTTTCTACACGAATATTATTACCATCATTGCCGAATCCGTGCACCAGGCTTTTGAAAAACACGAACGCGGATTAGCACAAGTTAAATGTAAAAAGCATATTATCATTTGTGAATACACCGCTTTTGCAGATGAATTGATTCAAGAGATTCAGCACTTTGAAAAATTCAGCAGAAGAGAAATAGTTATCGTTACTGATTTAGTGGAAATGAATCCCTACCCGGAACACTTTTTTGTTAGAGGCGTTCCGATAAATCCCCTCAACCTAAAAAAAGCGAATATTAAATACGCCGATTTTGTTTTCGTTTTTTCTAACATCCGTTTTAAAGATCCGGATGTGAAAACGCTTCATCTTCTTTCACGAATTAAAAAACTAAACGATCATGCAAAAATTTATATTGAAATGGAAAACCCGCAGGACGATTTAGTTAAGTATTTAGACCCTTCCGTTACGGTGATTGAAAGCCGAAGAATGCTTGAAGACTTGTTAAAGTATAAAGCAATTAAATTTGATGAGTTGTTTAAGCAGAGCTAATCAAAAATGGTACGCAGATTTTTTAAGATTGATTAAGATTTTTTATGATAATCTTAATCAATCTTAACTGATCCTAACAAATCTGCGTCCCATTGTTTTAAATATCCCTTACTTAAACGTATCCGCCGAGTTAATGATTTTCACTTCATTAATATGCAATTTAAAATTAGCCACAGCGTCATCTTCATCCAGTACAGCTTTCGGCAAACCGGCTTTAACAATGTTTGAATAACTCATTGGTGAAGAAAGATTTTCTTTCAGACTCTTTGCAAGCGGCTCCGCTTCACTCTTATCGGTTATAATCGTAACACACATATTATCCGACTGCCAATATTTTTTAATAGCGCGGTTCACATCTGCAAGCGTAAGTTTTGCAAGCTGTTTATCCATCTCGTTAACGTAATCTTTTTTGCCATAGAATTTAGAATCCATTAAATAACCGAGACGGCTTGACGGAGTTTGAACATAGAGTTTAATATAACTTCTCAAAAAAGTGCGCGTCGCTTCAAAATCTTTTTTTGTCATTCCATTCTTTACCAGATTATCAATTTCGCGCACAGCTAAACGAACAGCATAATGTGCATGCCCGATTTTAATATCTTCCAATTCCTTGTACTGATTTTTCAATTGCTTTGCAATTTGTACGGGACGAATCCAAAACGAAAAATAATTTGTCGTTCGCGGAGTTCCTGCAGGCTGCAGCATATTTCTTCCGCCGTTGTCATACCATTCGATATAAGAATAATCGCCGTAGTTCATCGAGCGGGTCTCACGCAGTTTCTGGTATAATTGCCCGTACGACTTTCTATGTTCACCGAGATAAGAATTCGCAACCATCAGTGCTGCAAAGTCGTTATCCTTCCTTGTAAGGTTCATCGAAAACCCGGCGAATATTGCAGAACCAAACGCATTATCTTTTTGAATAATTTCAACGTTGATTCCCTTTTGCGTTTCCACCATTATCTGTGCGGGAAGAACAGGTTTTACCGTCGAAAGATTTTGCAAATCTTTTTTCAAAGTTGAAAGAAACTCGCTTGAATAATTTCCGGCAATCCCGATCATCAAATTATTTCTTGTGAAGAAATTCTTGTATTGATTTTTTACATCATCTAAGGTAATTGCTTTTACACTTTTGGTTTTCCCTTGAACCATGTGCTGATATTTTGTTCCTCTAAAAAGAAAATCTTCCAACGCTTTTTTTGAATACTCTTCATCGGAAGAGGCGCGGATAACCTGGTCAACATAATTCTGTTGATTTCTTTTCACGCGGTCAAAATCACTTTGGGCAAATGACGGATTAAGAATTAATCCTTTTAGAATGGGATAGAAATCATTTAGGAAATCTTGATGAACTTCAAATGTGAAAATGGAAACTTCTTTATCAACGGAAGATCCATAACCCGCCGCCCACGGATAAATTTTATTTTGAATATCAGCGAAAGTGAAACTTCCCGTTCCGCCCTGTGTTATCAACGCGGAAGTTAGGTATGTTAATCCTTCTTTTCCCGCCGGGTCACAAACAGAACCGTTCATGAACATAAGTTTTATAGTAACTTTGTTTGTATTCGGCAGTTTTAATTCAACTACCTCTTGAGCAAGCAACGAGCCGAAAAAGAATATTCCAAGCAATAAAGTTTTCATTATTTCACTCCTCCTTCCGCGTCGGCTGAGATCGTTCCAACAGTTAAGCTTTCTGCGGTTAAATATTTTTTAGCTACTGCTTTTAAATCTTCAACAGTTACTTTTTCATAGTTTTCGTAAAGACGATTTAATGATTCCGGGTCGCCTGTAAGCTGAATGATGTGACTTAAAATATTTGCAATAGAAGAAGGATTATCAATTCCCATTGCAAAGCTGTATTTCAATCTTGATTTTGTTTCTGCGAGCATTTTTTCGTCAACACCGCTTACTTTTACAGTTTCAAAGGCTTTTATCACTTCATCTTTTACATACTGCATATCGCTTTTATTCACGATCGAAGCGTCCACGGAGATTAAATTAGGATCGCGGGTTTCATAAATTCCGCCGTTAATACTGCGGACTTTTTGCTCTTCAAGAACAAGTTTTTGATAGAGTTTTGAATTTTGAGAAAACAACATGGTGAACAAAATATCGATTGCTGGCGATTCCATTCCTTTATCATCAAAACCCGGTCCCTTGAAATTTAAGCTGAGGGAAGGAGGAATACTACCGTTTTGGAGATGCGTGAATCTTGTAGCTTTCTGCTCCGGTTCAACGGGAATTTTCGCTTCATAATTTCCGCGTTCCCACTTACCAAAATATTTCTCCGCAAGTTTGTTCACTTGATCGGGTGTAACATCACCAACGACTAAAAGCGTTGTGTATTCCGGTCTGTAAAAACGAGTGAAAAATTTTAGAGAATATTCGTATTGATCCGGCATATCAATAATATCTTTCAGAAATCCCATCGTAGTGTGTTTGTATGTATGCGCATCGAAAGCAGTATTTGCAATGTTTTCTTCTAACTGCGCAAAAGGTGAAGCAATGTTTTTTGTGTATTCGCCTTTAACTGCACCGGCTTCTGTTTTGAAATCATGAATCGGGTAATGTAAATTCTGAAAACGGTCGGCTTCAAGCTCAAACATTTTTTCCAACTTTTGTGCGTTGCCGGTCATGTGATAAATTGTTCTGTCAAGCGAAGTATTAGCATTTGCTGATGCGCCGATCGCTTTTAATTCTTCGTTGTATTTGTCTTTATCATATTTTTCGGTTCCGCGAAACATCATGTGTTCAAAAAAATGTGCGAAACCGGTTACGCCCTCTTCAACTTCGTTACGCGAACCAACGCGGACGACGAGAAAGAACGAAGCTATTCCGGGGCTGTCAAATTTTACGGTAACAACATTTAATCCGTTAGCCATTTTATGTTGTTCAATTGGATAAGGAAACGGCTTGGTTGCCGCATAACTGCTTAAACCGATTACTGAAAAAAAGAAAATCGGCAAAGCAAAAGAAAAGAAAGTTTTCATATCGCTCCTTTATTTGATGATAAAATTATCCTCTTCAATCTTTGGTGAAGGTGAAGAAAGAATTTTTCCTACTATTAAAAAATAGTGAATTCCTTCTGTTTATTAAGTAGCATTTATAGAATAATAAAACCGCTTATCCCGAAAAAAGAATAGACAATATTTTGCATTTTAAAGAGGCTCGATAAAAAAAATAAAATTTTCTCTTGACAAACGGAAATTTGTTTTGTATGTTTGCTTTGTAAAACAAAGCACTTTATTTAATGAGGTTGAAATGGACGATAAAACGGCAATTGATGAACTTGTATTTATAAGAAAAGTTATTGAGGAAACCAAAAAGGCGGTAGTGTATAACGGCAAGGATTATATTTTTTGGGGCGTCCTTGTAATTGTCGGTATGATGTCGACGTATATATTTCATTTGAGTGGTCTTTATTTTAACTACTTCTGGATTTGGGTTGTGCTCATCCCAATCGGCTGGATTTTTTCCATCTACAATCGAATAAAGTTAAAGGAGAAACATCCTCCCACATATTCCGGAAAGCTGATTGGCGCTGTTTGGGCTGCTGCCGGAATCGCTATGACAATTGTAGGATTTGTCGGTCCAATGATGGGAACAATTAAGCCAATGGCGATAAGTCCGATTGCTTGTATAATAATGGGAAGCGCTTATTTCGTTTCGGGGAAAATTGTTGATGTTAAGTGGCTCGGTAATTTATCCTTCGGATGGTGGATCGGCGGAATTGTATTACTCTTTGTTACTTCGATTCATTCATTTCTAATTATGGCATTGTTGATGCTTTTTTTCCAAACACTACCGGGAATAATTATTTATAGAAAATACAAACAAACTATGACGGCAAAATCGTGAACGATTTTGATTATCAACAACTTGATGATGTTATTCATTCGAGAATTCGTCTTGCATTAATGGCATTGCTACTATCCGTAGAAGAAGCGGAATTTAATTTTCTAAAAGAAAAAGTAAACGCAACTGATGGGAACTTAAGTGTTCATCTTAAGAAACTTGAAGAAGCTAATTATATTTCTGTAAAAAAAGAATTTATTGACCGTAAACCAAAAACTGTTTACTCACTTACAAAAACCGGAATTAAAGCATTTGAATTGTATGTAGCTCAATTAGAAAAATTAATTAAAAAATAAAATTTTTTATCTATGAACTTTGAAAATCAAAGTACTTTATTTAATAACAATAATAGAAAAGGATCAAAAATGAAAACTTCAATTTCAACAAAACTGTTCATATTCTTCTTTCTGCTCGGCTCGCTTCTGCACATTTCATTCGCGCTAACAACTAATGAACAAATGAAAGAAGGGATAACGCTCGCCCAAAAAGCTTACGTTTCCTATGACAAAGAAACGTTTCAGAAAGCGTACGATATATTCGGAAATATTTATTCGGCTGATTCAACGAACCTCCCGGCTCTTTACAATTTAACTTACGTTGAATATCGCTTTTTAGAAATGGGTTCCCGCGATAAAGCCTTATTTGATAAATATGTAACCCAGGCAGTTGAACACGCAGAAAAAATTTCTTCAGCAAAAGGTTTTGGATCAGAAGGAAAAACCTTGCTCGCTTCAATCTTAATGATGAAAATAACTTACAATTGGGCGGAAGCAATGACGCTTTCGCCGAGAATTAATGCACTCCTTGGCGAAGCTGAAGTGATTAACCCAAATAACCCAAGAGCCTATCTCATCCATGGAATAATGAAGTTGAATACTCCCGCAGCATTTGGCGGAAGTGTAAAAGAAGGACTTGAAAAATTTAACAAAACAATTTCTTACTTTGAAAAAGAAGAAGAAGAGAGTACATCTTTAACAATTAATTGGGGATACCTTGATGCGTTAGCATGGACTGGTATTGCAAATGAAAAACTGGAAATGACCGATGCCGCAATCTTTGTTTATAAAAAAGCTCTCTCGATTGAACCGGAATATTCTTGGGTTAAATATGTACTGCTTCCGAAATTAGAGAAAACTCAAAACGGGACAAAGAATACTTTTTAAAAAGTTGACAGATAAAAAGGAAAGTAATGAAATCTAAAATTTTTATAAGCGTACTGTTGTTGCTCGGAAACTTATTTTCTCAAACCAAAATAAAAATTGAAGGAAATGTTTTCGATGAAGATAAAAAACCATTGCCGATGGTGATGGTTTTCTTATCGAACTCTGGCGATGGTGCGATGAGCGATGATCAAGGAAAATATTCCTTCTCAACAAAATTGAATGGGAAAATTATTTTGAATGCAAACTTGATCGGATATGATAAATTCAGCAAAGAATTGGAATTGCGAGATCAAAAGAAAATTACGATCGATATTGAATTGAAAGAATCTGCGCTGAAGATGAAAGAATCGGTTGTATCGGCAAGTTCATTTGGCTCAGAAAAAGGGAAAGGCTTGGTCTTAAGCCGGATTGACGTCTTAACAACTCCAGGCGGCGCTGCAGATTTATTTCAATCGTTAAAAACTATGCCGGGCATTACGCAAGTTTCAGAAAGTGCCGAACTTTATGTACGTGGCGGTGATCCGATTGAAACGATAACGATGATTGACCAGGCGTTAATTTATCACCCGTTTTCGTATGAATCTACTTACGGAAGTTTGTTTTCAAATCTGAAAAATGAGTTCATAAAAGGAATGTATTTTTCAAGCGGCGGATTCTCGGCAAAGTACGGCAATGTCCTCTCCGGAGTTTTAGATATCGAAACAAAAGGAGTTCCAACATCTATGCACAGCAATTTTGGAATTTCATTGGCAAATACAAATTTCTCAACAGAAGTTCCTTTAATTGAAGATAAACTCGGATTCAATTTTAACTTTGATCAATCATTTACTAAACCGATTTTTTGGTTAAACGGCGGTTTGGAAAAATTTACCGCGGCGCCGACTTCCAAAAATATTACCGGAAGCGTGAATTATGCCTATTCAAAAACGGGCAAATTGAAATTATTCGGCATTTACGCGCGAGATATTCAAGGTGTTAGTGTTGAACAAACTGAGTATGAAGGAACATTTGATGGAAATACGCAAAGCAAGTTCATTAATCTCCAACATTCAAATGTTCTTTTTTCCAAACTGGTAATGAAGAATAGTTTTTCCGTAAGCAACTATTCAAACCAATGGAAACTTGGTGTTCTTGATCTGATAAAAACCGATAAAGTTTATTCTTTCAGAAATGACTTTGAATATTTTATTAGTTCGCGCAGCCGATTACTTTCCGGAGTTGAATATGAAAAAAGAAAAGTAAATTATCTCGGGCAAATTCCTAACAACGATTACAACATTCGTCCCGATGCACAAAGGAAAGTAATAGATGCCGATATTTTGGGTTCAAGGATCGGGGGTTATATGGAACTGGAATCCGCAACCACTTTTGGCATAAATAATTTTGCAAGCGCAATTGGAATTAGATACGATAACATTCCTTCATTAAAACTTGGCTGGGTCAATCCGCGAATAAATTTGTCGTACAAACTGAACGACCACTCGACAATAAAAACTGCGTGGGGAATTTTCAATCAACTGCCGGATCCGCGGTTATTCAGTTCGGTTGAAGGAAATCCGAATCTTAAATCAATGAAAGCTGTTCATTACGTCCTCTCTTATGATTATCTTTTCGATGAAGACAACTCATTCAGAATAGAGCTTTATCATAAAGATTATAAAAATCTCCCGCTGGAAAATTTGCTGCTCAATTATGACAATAACGGAAAAGGATTTGCAAACGGCGTTGATGTAATTCTTAAAAGCGCGTTATCCAACGGGTGGAGCGGTTGGATTTCGTACGGATTTATCAACACAAAAAGAAAATGGATGGACTTTGAACAATTAACAAGCAGTTCATTCGATATCACCCACAACTTTTCGTTGATCGCAAAATATTTTATAGCGTCCAATTGGCAAGTTGGAATAAATTTGAAGTATGCAACCGGAAGACCGTACACACCGGTTATCGGTGCTGATTATCGCGCAATGGAAAATGTGTACGAACCGGTTTATGGTGATAAAAACTCATCACGTTTTCAAAATTACAAACGATTGGATTTGCGGCTTACTTACTTTACAACACTGTTTGATCGATTTAACTCTGTGTTTTATTTAGAAGGACTGAACATTCTTGATCTAAAAAATATTTTCGGTTATTACTATTCGCCGGATTATTCTGAAAGAAAAGAAGTTTCAAGTTACTTCGGTAGAAGAACAGTTGTGGTGGGAATGAGTTTAGGCTTTTAAGCGTAGACCGAAGCGCGTACCGCGTAGCACAGACTTCAGCCTCATAGGCGTCAACTTAATGATAGCATTTTTCGATAAATGTTTATTCGATCATTTCTTGATTCAAAAAACTATGCCAAATCATGTTACGAGAAGTTCCCAAATTACCTTCTGATTAATGTGCTAAATTTATTTTATCGAGATGATCCTTGGTTCAAATTCTTTTTTGTATTTATTTTTTCGGTAGTATTCATTGTGTTGTTTTTAGTAACACCGCATATAATTAATGCCGTTCAGTGAATTAAATACTTCGTTCTAAGACAAAAGTACAACTTCATTATTTAAACGTCAAATACAAAAAAATTAATTCCCTCCTTCGCTGATTATTGAGTTACATGGCAGCCCAAAACGGGTTTGGGTTTTCTCTTTTGAACTTCTTTTGTTTTCTTTTGGTTTACCAATAAAAAGGATACAGCTGTTTATGACCAAATATATTTTTCTTCTTTTATTGATTTCTCTTACGGCATGTAATAAAAGTAAAGACAATAACAACTTTAAAGATCAGGAGATTATGGAAACAACAACTAAACTTGACACCGCTACGTTCGGCTCCGGATGTTTCTGGTGCAGCGAGGCTATTTTTGAGAGAGTGAAAGGAGTGCATGAAGTAATTTCCGGTTATGCCGGCGGCACAACAGAAAATCCATCGTACGAGCAGGTCTGTACCGGAAAAACCGGACATGCGGAAGTATGCCAAATTATGTTTGATCCTTCGGCAGTTTCTTTTGCCGATCTTCTAAAAATTTTCTGGAAAACTCACGACCCAACAACGTTGAACCGACAAGGCGCAGATTCAGGAACACAATATCGGTCGGTAATTTTTTACCATTCGGAAGAACAGAAAAAAATCGCCCAACATTATAAAGTAGAACTTGATAATTCAGGTGCATGGGCGGATCCGATTGTAACCGAAATTTCTCCTTTCACTAAATTTTTTCCGGCGGAGGCGTACCACCAAAATTATTTTGCCAATAATCCTACACAGGGTTATTGTTCTTTTATAATTGCGCCGAAAGTGGAAAAGTTTGAAAAGGTTTTTAAAGAGAAGTTGAAATAGGAGAAGTAAGAAGACAGAAGTCAGAAGTCAGAAGTCAGAAGTCAGAATTTAATTTCTTCTTAATTCTGACTTCTTACTTCTTTATTCTAAAAAAACATCTTACTTAAAACTTTGTAGATGCTGAACGTAACTTGTAGCGCCGCCTTCTTGGTATCCGGTAACGCCAAGTTGGCTTCCGTCTTTACGGAGCAAAACAATTGTCGGGTATCCTTCTATTTTATATTGCGCCGCTAACTGTTGGTTATAAAATTTTGTTTCTTGTGTCTGTTCTTTTTCTCGCGGGAAATCAATTTTAACAAGGACTAAATTTTTTTCTGCGTATTCGGCAAATTCGGGTTTTGAAAAAACTTCTTCGTTTAATCTTTTACACCAAATACACCAATCGGAGCCGGTAAAATTCACAAGAACTGTTTTGTTTTCAAGCTGGGCGGTTTTTAATGCTTCGTCTAAATTTTCTTTCCATGAAAGGTTGTCAGAAGTTGATTTACACCCTAATAATGATACCGAAAAAAATAAGACCATTGAAATAAATAAAGTTTTCACGTAATTCTCCAAAATAGTTTCTAAATAGGATGATAAAACTGGTTTTAAGATTCAACCGTTTCTAAAAGTTTAAAACGGATCCGCAGCACCCCTTCGCCAAAATCAGTTGAAATAATTTTAAATCCGCCGATCTCTTCTGTACTGTTAACATGGTGACCAATGCAGGGGCAATCGTCATAATCGCCAATAGAAATAATGCGCAAAGAATCGCCAGCTTCGTCCGGTAGTCTTTCCAAATTGAATTTAGCGGAAGCTTCTTCTTTCGGAATAAACGATTCCGTAACCTGAAGATTAGCTGTAATAACTTCGTTCACTCTTTTTTCAATTTCGGATACCTCTTCCGCAGAAAGATTTCTTTCAAAACGATAATCGCACTTTGATTTTTTCTTTTCGATATGCGCACTGAATGATCTTCCTTTGTTAAACATCCGAACCATTGTTTGGTTTAGAATATGTTCTGCTGAATGCATGCGCGGGTTGTAATCTTTACTCATAATTATTTCTGAATAGTGAACGAGACAGTTTTTTCAAACTGTCCCGCAAAAAATGTGTTTCTTTCTTATAATTTATTTTCTTTCAAAAGCGATGTGCATGCTTTTGAACTCGTTATCACCATCGATCGTGAACATTTCCATTTCACTATGATTATCGTCGAGATATTTCATCGTCTCGCGGACTTGCATATCCTTTCCAGTCATCGGGTCAACAGAGGTTCCTGTGTAAGTAATCGTTTTGGCGGCAGGATCGAACTTGCCTTGCAGAAACATAATTCCGGTTCCCATATTATCTATCCACGTGCTGTAGAAAGTTTTTTTCGCATTATCATACGCTTCAAGTCCGATGCCTTCCATCGGCATGCCGGAAAAATTGCTTAAATGTTTTGATTGAAGATATCTTCCTCCCATGATCATTTCGTTTACCGAGTTTCCTTCGGCAATCGTTGGCGGTGTATTCGGAGCCATCCACATCGTAATTTTTGCTTTCCACTGACCAGCACTTTTCTCAAGCATTTTATGCATCTCGCCTGGTGTCATATACTCCATCCACATTTTCATTTCCGGAGTCATTTCTTGATTCATCTCTTGTGCAAAAGAAGTGATAGAACAGAACAAAATTCCCAAAGCCGCGAACAAAGAAAGCTTTTTCATAAGAACCTCATTTTTATTGATTTATTTTAAAGAACCTTACTGTTAAAACGAAATAACTGTGAAAAAAGTTCATCAAAGAAGGATCATATTTTCTCTAAAAGCATTTTTACTGAATCAAAGACTGAGACACCGCTCTTTTCACTCTTAACCTATTGATATTGATTAACATAGTTATCATTTAACAAATCTTGCAATTAAAATGTAGAATAAGTAATATTGTGTCAAGAATTTTTTAGATGGATGTTGCTAAACGTAACGTTGACAAAATACCAAACAGATAAACAAAATGATCCGATACTGAAAGATCATAACACCACCGAAAAAAACTAGTAATTTTGGGGGTTTTTCTTAGAATTAAAATCCGTTAACATTGATTATAATGTAAACAAAATTATCGTTTTGTTTTTGTGTAAATTAGTACAATAAATGAAAAAAGAAATGGCAATAGATAAATATTTGAACAAAGTCGTACAGGGTGATTGTCTTGAAGTAATGAAAGACTTTCCAGATAAATCAATTGATATGATTTTAAGTGATTTACCATACGGTACGACACGAAACAAATGGGACTCTGTAATCGACCTGCTAAAACTCTGGGAACAATATGAAAGAGTTATCAAAGACAATGGTTGTATTGCTTTGACGGCTCAAGGACTATTTACTGCAAAACTTATATTGAGTAACGAAAAACTTTTTAAATATAAAATCGTTTGGATTAAATCCAAACCAACTAATTTTTTGAATGCAAAAATTCAACCACTCCGCAAACATGAGGATATTTGCATATTCTATAAAAAACAACCAACATATAATCCTCAAATGACAACTGGTGTACCTTATGATAAAGGAATACGCAAAGATCAGTACACTGGAAGTTACGGAGACTTTAAGCCAAGACATGTCAAGAGCAACGGTCAACGATATCCAAACGATGTCTTGTTTTATGAAGAACAAAACATTGATGATTATATTTACATAAAGACAGCGGAATCAGAAGGAGCGGTAATTCATCCAACACAAAAGCCAATTGAGTTGGGAAGATACTTAATTAGGACTTTTACAAAACCTAATGACATTGTTCTTGACAACGCTTGCGGTAGTGGAAGTTTTCTACTTTCTGCAATATTGGAGGGGAGACAGTTTGTTGGTATCGAAAAAAACGAAAATGTTCTGCTTCATAAAGTTCATCCTATTGACTATAAAAATATTAATTATTTAAAGGCAGCGTAATCAATGGCAGAGAATTTAACCTACTTAGAAATCGCCTATAAAATTCTTAGTGAAGAACCTAAGCTAAAGCAAATTCATTTTCGCGATTTAACAAGAAAATCTTTTGAATTACAACTCATAGAAAGTGATGATATAATTATTGCAGGGAATATTGCTTCTGCAATAAACTCTGATATTAGAAAAGCAAAATCTCAAGGAACAGAGTCCAAGTTTATTTCTTATGGAAAAGGTCTTTATGGTTTATATGAACATGAGCCAAAAGGAATTTTTGCCGACATCAGAAATAAAAATCACGAGGTAAAACAGCAATTACTTGAAGCGCTTCATGTAATGCAACCTTCTAAGTTTGAAGAATTGAGTGGTGAGGTTTTAAGAAACCTTGGTTTTGAAAATGTTCAAATAACTGGTAGAACAGGCGATGGAGGAATTGATGTTACAGGCGAATTGGTTGTTGCTGGTGTTATTAGGAATAGTATTTGTGTTCAAGTAAAAAGATGGAGAAACAATGTTCAAAGAAGCAACATATCAGAGTTGAGAGGAAGTTTAAGACCGCATCAAACGGGTTTATTTATTACAACTTCTGATTTTTCAAAACCAGCAACTGAAGAAGCAAATGACCCTTACAAGGCTCCAATTTCTATGATGAATGGAAATAAACTTGTTGATTTATTATGTGAGTTTGGACTTGGGGTAATTCTTGAAAAGGTTACAATTTTTGATATTGATAAAGATGAACTGAACTTTGATTTTCCAGAAGCGACAGAAAGTATTGGAAAAGGAATTGAAATTTTTACTAACTATAAAAACCAGAAACACTTCGCTATTTATTTTTCACCAACAAAAATTATTTTCGAAAACGAGGTGTATAAATCACCGTCAGCAGCAGGAACAAAAATTCAAAATGGCATGCCAGTAAATGGTTGGAAATTTTGGAAGTTCCTTGACACAAAAACGGGAAAAACTCATCCGTTAGAAAGATTAAGAAAAAAATGAGTTACGGCATAAGAGATATTTTAAAAGTCGCGAAAGACGAGGCAATTGTGAGATGCAATTGGTGCGATAATTTTTTCTATGAAGAAATAACTGATGAAAGAAATGATAATTCACTTTCATTATTTTGGGATGTTAGGGAATATTTTTTTAAAGGTTGTCCAGAATGTAAAACGGATGACTACTTAGTTGATGTAAATCGGGACGATACTTGAAAACTTGTTCCTAAAGAAGAAAAACAGGAGTTTGGACATTACTTCACGCCTTCAACTTTGGCAAATCTTGTCTCATTCCCCGTGATACAAACTGCAAACGATTTTGTTCTTGACCCGACATCGGGAACGGGAACATTCTTAAATTCATTCTACCAGATTTTGAATTATCACGGAAACAAAGACCATGTTAACTTATTAAATCAAATTTGGGGCAACGATATTTCTCATTTTCCTGCAATCCTTTCGGTAATCAACCTCTACAAACAAAAAATAAAAAATCAAACGGACAATTTCCCGAGAGTAACAAGGGATGACTATTTCAATCTTGAACCTAATATGAAAGTTGTGTTTCCTGATTCAAATAACTACAAAAACCAGATACAACAACAAATACCTTTATTTAATGCAATTGCAAGTAACTTCCCATTCATACAGCAAGAGGATATTCCAAATGATGTTTTGACAACTTTTTTCAGGGAAAAGTTTGAAGCAAAGCAGAAAGCATTTTTAAAAGATCGCTCATTTAAAATAAATGAACGGTCAGATTATTTTACTTACTGCATTTACAATTCCATCCGTTTTCTAAAAAAAGACGGATTCCTTTCGGCAATTACTTCAAATGCTTGGCTTGGAAAAGAATACGGTTTTCAATTCAAGAAATTTATGCTCGACAATTTCCACATCAAATATATAATTCGAAGCAATGCGGAGCATTGGTTTAGTGATTCAAAAGTTTCAACAATATTTTCCGTTCTACAACATGGGCAGAGCACAGAGTCAACAAAGTTTGTAACAATAAACTTCAAACTTGCTGAAACTTTTAACCAGGATAATATTTTAATACAACTGAAAGAGGTTGAGGATTTCTATACTGACATCGATAATTGCAATAATCCAAAACATTCGGGTTGGAAGAATGACACCACTTTCCATAATTTATATCACAAAACGGACAACTCAATAAGTGTCAGTATTGTTTCAAAAGAACAACTTGAAAATTCTTTAGTTGAACAAAAAAATTGGGATACCTTTTTCATTTCAGCCGATTTATTAGAAAAGTTCGATCAACAATTAATACAGCTTTATCCAAATATTTTTACTGCTTTCAGAGGCGAAAGAACTGGTTGGAATGAGATGTTTGTTGTTTCATCAAAGGAAGTTCTGACAAGTGGAATAGAAAATATATTCCTCATTCCATATGTGAAAAGCCCAACCGAATTGAAAGCTTTGGGATTTGGTGGCAACTACAAAAATTATCTTTTCGTTTGCAGTTTACCGTTAGGCAAATTGAAAACAAATTACCCTGGTGCTTACAAATGGATTCAAAGATTTGAGAACAAAAAAAATAAAAATGGGTCAAAGACAATTCAAGAAACATGTAAAGGACACAAACCATTCTGGTATTCGTTGCGACCCAAACAAGCAAACATCGTGACCGCAATCAATCCATTTGAAAGATTCTTCTTCAGTTTTTCCGAAAAACCATTTACCATTGACCAACGACTTATAGCTATTACGGTAAAATCAAAAAGCGATGTTGAACTTATTGCAGCATTACTTAATTCGATTGTAACTTTTCTAACTGTAGAAATGCGGGGTACATCACGAAACTTGGGTGCGTTAGACCTGAACGCAAATTACATCAAAACACTTCTTGTTTTAAATCCAGCTTTGCTCACAGTAAATTCAATAAAAGAAATAAAAAAATCATTTCAACCATTGAAGACAAGAAAAATTAAACCAATTTTTGAAGAAGTTAAGCAACCAGACAGAATTAATTTTGACAAGACAGTTTTAAAAGCGTTTGGAATCAATGAATCAATTTTGACAAGTTTATATCAACTTCTTTCAACCGCGGTTCGCAATAGAGTAACAATGAAAGAACGATAAATCAATATTTGCAAAAAGCTCAATGGGAAACCGTTAAATTATCTCTAAAAGTTCTTTTATCGAATCGAAAACCGGAACTCCGCATCGCTCAAGATTTTTACGGCTTTGATGCCCGCTTGCGACCAAAATACAATCAGCGCCAATTTCTGCGGCAACATTAAAATCGTGAATCGTATCGCCAATTAAGAGCGCCTCGCCATTATTTAATGCCAATTTTTTCATCAATTCTTTACCAAGTTTCACTTTACTTGAAGCGTAAATATTGTCTAACCCTAAAAGATGAGAAAAATATTTTGTTAAACCGAAATGTTCAACAACTTCAACTAATGTATGTTGCGAATAAGCGGAAAGTATTGATTGTTCAATTTTTAAAGAAGAAATCTTTTCAAGGAGTTGGAATGCTGATTTTGATAAACCACATCCATGTTTTCTTCGTTCGTATTCATCCATCCATTCTTTGCCCACAATTTCAAAAGATTCTTTTTCAAAATCAAATCCCGCGGTTACATAATAATCTTTCACAGGAAAGGTGAAAATTTCTTTATACTTTTCAACTGAAAGGGGAATCAGATTCCTTTTAATCAGGAGATTGTTAACGATAGAAACAGACAGTTCGACATCGTTAAAAAGCGTGCCGTTCCAATCCCAGATGATATGTTTGTAGTTTGAGATCATTCTTCGCCGTCTTTCTCGTTTATTTCTATAACTTCAAATTTGTTTCCATCTGGGTCGTAAAAATTAAAAAGAGAGACATCACCCGAAGCAGTAAAGTTATTAACGGCAACTCCTTTTTTCTTTAATGATTTAAAGACCTGTTCTGCATTATCACAATTAAATACAGCATACGTGTTCCCGTGGTTTGACTTATTTGTAGCATCGTTTTCATCAAACTGCCAAAGGGTTAACGTCGTTGTTCCCGCCAAATCAAACACCGTAATTTTGCTTTCATCGTCACTGTAAACGGGGAAGAAACTCAAATTATCGATGTACCAGTTTTTTGATGCTTCCAAATTTTTAACGCGTACAATGATGGTATCAAGTCTGTTAAATATCCCTGCTTTATTTACTTTTATCTTCAAAAATTTCCTTTCAACATAAATTATTGAATCTTTCCTTTAAAGCTAATAAATTGACAACAAGATTTTAAAATAAATGAAATTTATTAGCTGTAACCTTAGCCATTTTTATAGGTCTAAAAAGAAAAAGGAGTTGATATGAAAAAAGTTTCTATTCTGTTGTGTATTACAACGATGTTTGCAACATTGTTTTTAGGAACCGCTCTTCCACAAGATTTATCGGTGTTGCACGAAAAAACCTTTGCAACTAATCCCGGAAAACTGTTAAAAATTGAAGCGCAAAATGGGAGCGTGAAAATTGAAACGTGGAATAAAAATGAAGTTTACGTCAAGGTTTTAGGAAACGACAAAGCAAAAGAAAAACTTGAGTTCAAATTTGAGGAAAAAGATTGGGGCGTTTATATTTCTTCAAAACGAAAGGGAGGATTCTGGTCTTTTAATTGGGGAAACTCTCCACGTGTCCGTTTTGAAGTGATGGTTCCAAAATCCTATAATGCAAAAGTTTCTACTGCAGGAGGAAATATCGGCGTTAAAAATTTAACCGGAAATATTGATGGGAAAACTTCTGGCGGAGATTTAAAACTTTACGATAATGTTGGAAATACTAACATTTCCACTTCAGGCGGCAATGTTACTGTTAAAAATAATAAAGGAAACACGAAAGCCTCTACCTCAGGCGGCGACATTTCTGTTGTTAATTTTGACGGAGATCTTGATGTCTCTACTTCGGGTGGAGATATTGATTTGAAAGGCGGTAATGCAAGAATTGACGCGTCTACTTCCGGCGGTGATATAAAATTAGATTACTGGGGTGAAAGTCTTGGGATTGACCTTACGACTTCCGGAGGTGATATTGATGTTTATTTACCTGCAGATTTTAGCGCTAAAGCGAATTTAAAAACTTCCGGAGGCGATATAAGCTGCGAACTCACAACAAACAACGTTGTAAAAATTTCTTCTTCCCGTTTTGAAGCTGATTTAAACAATGGGGGGAAAGATCTGATCTGCCGTACTTCCGGCGGTGATATAGAAGTGAAGAAAAAGTAAAATAATTTTTTTTCAAAAAATTAACCTTGAAGGATAAAAGTCCTTCAAGGTTTTTGATTTGTAGTAAATATTACTTTAAAATTATCATCTTCTTAGTTTGAATGAAACTACCAGCCCTCAGTTGGTAGAAATAAATACCACTTGATAATTCGTAATTCCTAATTCCTAATTCGTAATTATAATTGCCCGGTTGTTGTTCCTCGGTAACAAGCGTCGCAATTTCCTTCCCAAGGACATCATACACTTTCAAACTAACTTTACTGAAAACCGATAACTGATAACTAATGACTGTGCTTGGATTAAATGGATTTGGATAATTTTGGAACAAAAGAAATTCATTTGGACGAACAGATTTATCTTGAATGTCGGTTAAGACTTGTGAAGAGTAAAAGTCTTTCACATGCGTTGCAACATTTCTTAACTCTGTTATGCTGTTGATATTGCTGGTTCCTCTTGCGAGCAAAATTGCAATTACAATTTCCTGTGTGTCGCCGGGCGCCAAAGTAAATTTTTCTGTGGAAGTATAAATTCGGCGGTCAGATGGTGGTGGTGAACCACCATCTGGCCATGTTGGAATACCTTCATACCAACCGGTTTGCGTTACCGGGTCCCCGGCTAAAGCAATTTTTACTTGCTCGTTCGTTGATGGATCAATAACTGTATCTCCTGAAGGCCAGTACCCATTTAAATAATTCCACCAATTTAACGTTCCCTTGTAAACTCCAAGTGGAGGGTCAGAACTTAACGGAAATTTCAATCCCGGTACATTTGCTCCAATTCTAATGTTCTTAATTCCCTTTCTCCATTTACCGTCAAACAAACCGCTATCGCTTTGGGCAGATTGAACATAAGGATTTTGTAGATATAAATAACCAATTGCGGGGGGATTTTCTCCATAAAAGGCTTCATCGTTATTATCGCCATTATAACAATAGCTCAATTGAAGGGTGGTGTCAATTCCGATATAATCATCGCCGGCATTACCTAAATCAGGGTCAGACCAATAACTTAACATCATATCTTCAACGGTGTTTTGGCTTTTATTTATCAATTTATACTTCTTGAAAACGACATCTTTTAAATAATTTTCTTGGGCGTATCCGTAAACCGTACATTGTATTTCTAAACCGATTGACTCACTGCCATAACAATATTTTGATTGAGCCGAATCGCCGTCGTTTGCAATAAACCAGAGCATTTCATCGCCAAGGAACTTTGGCTTATCAATTCCCCGAGAAAATTTACCGTCACTGTCAACATCTTCAAAGGGGGCGCCGATATAACCGGGCCAATTATTGTAATTAAATTCATAACGCGCTCTTTCGTCTCCTGTCGTTTGTTCCCAATCTTTCTTCAATTTCCAAATTCCGAAAAGCGTATCGCTTGGATCTCCATAGAGAAGCGGATTGAGCATATACCCCGGTTTAACGCCGGTGCGGTAAGTGCTTCCGTTTACGCGAACTTCACCATCAACTATTCCACCCCAAACTAATCCATCTTGAAATACTGACGTTTGAGGGTTTTGACTGATGGGCCAATACAATCCAGAGCCGTCAGTCCTTGGATCATGTGAAGACATTCCGTCGTTATAAATCCATATAAAAATATTGTTTACTGAAAGATAATCATGTGCGGGATTGATTTGAGAAAAACCCATCCAGGAAAAGAGGAAAAAAAAAGATAGTATTGCGGCGAACTTATTCATTTGTAAACATCTCCTAATAAATTTAGTTCTCTGCAATGAAAGTAAACAATTCAGTGTACAATGTCAATTTATTTCGTTTTACGATTAAGACTCTTGGGTCTCGAGTCGAGAATTTTAACAATTTTTTAAGCAATCTTTTAGAAAGTTTTAAGCTAATTGAAATTATGTTTGAAAAAAGAAAATGGAGTTTTTATGTTTGACACAAGTCATCTTCACCCTATGATCGTTCATTTCCCGATCGCACTTTTGATGGTTGGGTTTCTTTCTGAAATTATCGGTCTCACTTTGAAGAAAGAATTTTTTACCAAAGCCGCCTTTTATTTATTGATATTGGGAACGCTTGGTGTTGTTGCAGCTTATATTACGGGCGATATTGCCGGTGACGGCGTTTCTGAAACAGGGCAATTAAAAAACGCGTTGGAAACTCATGAGCACGCAGCGCAGTTTACACTTTGGTTAATGGTGGGTGCAGCTATTGCAAGAATCGCCTTGGTGTGGCTGAAAAAATTGGACGGCATATTAAAATATGCGGCTTTTGTTCTTTTTCTTGCGGGAGTTCTTTCGGTTGCGCGAACCGGTTATTATGGCGGTGAATTAGTTTATAAACACGCTGCCGGTGTTCAATTTAATTTTGGATTGGATCAAAACACAAACGGTCAGAACACAACTGCGGGCGAAGATGATGAAGACTAAAAAATTCTTTTCATAAAACAATATTTCAATAAATTAAATGAAGATAAAATGAAAACAATAATCAATTATTTAGCAGTTCTTCTTTTAACTGTGGTTGCATTTAGCAATGCATCAGCAGTAAAATTAGACACAAAAGTTCAAACAGTTGCAAACCTTAAGGCAGCATTCGAGGGCGAATCTACAGCCAGCGCCAAATATGCCGCTTATGCAAAGAAAGCAAAAAAAGAAGGTTACTCTAAAGTTGCTTTATTATTTGAAGCCGCTTCAAAATCAGAAAACATTCATGCAACAAATCATAGTGCTGTCTTAGAACAATTGGGTGAGGTTACACCGAAAGTAACACCAAAATTTGAAGTTAATTCAACAAAAGAAAATCTTCAAGATGTCATAAAGGGTGAAGGTTATGAAGTTTCTACAATGTATCCGGGCTTTATAAAAACATCTGAAGAAGGGAAGGTAACGTTAGCAACAATCTCTTTTTCTTACGCTTATAAAACCGAACAGAAACATCTCGCGCTTTATAAAAATGCACTTGAACAACTTAACTCCGGAAAAGAAAACACTCTGGCAAGTCTATATTTTGTTTGCCCAACTTGCGGAAATACTTATGATGCAAAAGCTCCTAAACGATGCGGAATTTCAATGACCCCAAGTGAAAGATTTATAACAATAAAATAGTCCTGTATAACTATTTTGTTAATTGCAGAGCCGGATATAAATGCCGGCTTTTTTATCGCAACACTACCATTTTTTTTGTTTGGACAAATCCACCTTCCACAGAACCCGCTCTTAACTGATACAAATAAATGCCACTAGTCAGTTTGTTGTTGGTTGATCTTTGTCCGGGATTAAATTCAACTTTGTAAGCGCCGGCTGGTTTTTCTTCATTGACCAATGTCTGAACTTCTTTCCCGAGAATATCAAAAACTTTTAAGCTGACTTTACTGTTTACTGATAACTGATAGCCTATAACTGTTTCAGGATTAAACGGATTCGGATAATTCTGGTACAATTCAAATTTATCAGGTGGAATATTTGATCCTTCATTAATTCCTGTTGGTACAAAAGGAAAAATATATTCGAGCATAAAATCAATGTTAGCGCGCCACAAACCCCAGCTATGTCCTTCCGGTAGTTCCGACCAATTGTAATCGTACTTTTTTGCTTCTAGTGAATCTCTAAAATGACGCATGTTCGGATAAAGCGGTTCATAAGTTCCCCACACCATCGAAAATTTAACTTCTTTTTTCGGTGAAGAAATAAAAAGATTGTACGCCTCATAATTGTTTTCTTGAAATGCACCGGAATGTAGACCGCAGTTGCCAACTATTTCGGGATGATAATAACAAATTAAAGCTGAAATATTTCCACCGTAGGAATCGCCAAGCACTAATCTTCTTTTTGGCGATTGTTCGGTTTTATAAATCGAATCAATAAACGGGACAAGTTCATTTACAAAAAAGAGCCGGTATTGCGCCCTCTTTGAAAGCGCATATTCTTCATTACGGTTGTTCGGTCGAACAAAAACGGCAATAACATTTTCAATTTTCTTCGCAGAAATTAAATTATCAAGCACGTTTACTGCCCCGGCAAGATCAATGTATTCAAATCCGTCTTGAAAATAAACGGTGGGGTAAACTTTGTTTTCCGCGGGATTATAACCCGTGGGCAAATAAATTTTTATTTGATACGTTGCGTTAACATTTGTACTGCTAATTGTTTTCAGCTCAATCTTTCCGTGTGGGATTGCTGGATCAAATTTTATTTCCTCCGGCTGAACATATTCGGGCATTGCTAATTCGGAGTTCGGTCCGAAACCCCCGATACAAATGTTGGGATTTAATGGATCAAGATACCAGTTGTTGTTGTTCAACACCAATTTGTAATCAAGCCGGGCATTCAATTCAAAATATTTTGCCGTATAAAAGAAATTTGATTTTGATACTCTGATTAACGATAAATTAGGCTGCCATCCATTAAAATCGCCCGCAACCGAGACGGTTGAAGCATTTCCTTTGTAAAGAAATATAGCAAAATGTTCTTCGGCAATAGGAATACGAATTGCTTTGTGATGAGTAATAAAGCTATCGAGCACCGCATTTTTTTGAAGTGAATCGCTAATGGTGTTTGCGTAGTTTAGAAAATTTTGAAATTGCGTCTGCGCTTTTGAGCAATTTGCGATCCATAAAATCAGCAGTAAAACCGGAAAAAACTTTTTCATAGGATAATCCTTGTTTCTTTTTTTAAAAATAAAGAAGTGCAGAATGAATTAAAAATTTCACTTCAATTAAAAATTTTTCTTGCTTCTTGTTCTTATAAATTGAATTTTGAAGTGCCAAATTTTCAAATCAAGTTAGAGGTAGTTATGAATCTTGATCTTTCAAAGTTCAGAGTTGTTTCTAAAAAGAAGTTTTCCCTTTCCCATTACTCGCCAAGCTATTCAGGTAAACTCAAATCAAAAGAAAGTGCACAAAAGTTGCTTGAGAAAAACGTTAAGCGAACTGCCGAGTTACAAGACAAACTTTATGCAGATAATAAGTGGGCGCTTCTTATCATTTTCCAGGCAATGGATGCCGCAGGTAAAGACGGAGCTATCAAACATGTAATGAGCGGGTTAAACCCCCAAGGAACTCAAGTTTTTAGCTTTAAGCAGCCTTCGGCCGAAGAAATGGATCACGATTATTTATGGCGTATCACCAAATCGCTTCCTGAACGAGGACGTATTGGAATTTTTAATCGCTCGCATTATGAAGAGGTACTTGTGGTTCGTGTTCACGATTATGTAAAATCCTCACAGCTTCCGTTTCTCTTCATGACCGGTGATTTATGGAAAGACCGCTTCCGCCAGATCAGTAACTTTGAACGATATCTATACGAAAACGGAATTCTTACAGTAAAGTTTTTCTTAAACGTTTCAAAAGAAGAACAGAAAAGAAGATTCCTCGAGCGAATTGAAAATCCCGCAAAGAATTGGAAGTTTTCTTCTTCGGATTTAAAGGAACGCGGACTCTGGGATGAGTATCAAAAAGTCTATGAAGAAACTATTGCCGGAACAGCAGCCAAAGGAGCTCCATGGTATATAATTCCCGCAGATAAAAAATGGTTTGCACGATTAGTTGTTTCAGAAGTGATAGTTGAAACTTTAGAAAAATTAAATCTCGAATATCCGAAGCTGAGCGAAGAACAGATTCAAAATTTAACAAAGTATAAAGAAATTCTTTTGAGCGAAAAAGAATGAGTTAAAAGAAACTGTTATATTACAAGAACCATTTCTGTTTTGTAGCAAGATATTCTCTTATCAATTTATCAAAAACCTGCTGCACGGTTAAAATTTCTTTAACTAAGCCGGAACTTTGTCCCGCTTCCATTGCCCCTTCAATTTCGTCTCCTTCAAAAATACCTTTCATCTCCCGTTTATGATTGAGGAAAGAAATCATCTCTTCTTTTGATAAACCTTTTATTTCCGCTTGAACTGATTTTAAAGCGAATTCATTTTTAAGCATTCTCATCAGCGCAACTTTTCTAAAAGACAAAACTGTATCATTGTCTTTCGCTTCAACAATTTTTCGTTTGTAAGTTTGATGTGCAGAAGATTCAACCGTTGCAGCGAACAGCGTACCAATTTGCACCGCTTCGGCTCCGAGACAAAACACTGCGGCAATTTGTCTGCCGTCTGCAATTCCCCCAGCGGCAATCACGGGGATTTTAACCGCATCAACCAACTGCGGAATTAAACAAAACGTTGTTATCTCATCGCCGCCGTTGTGTCCGCCGGCTTCAACTCCTTCGCCGACAACAGCATCGCAGCCAACTTCTTCCGACTTCATCGCTTGTTTAACATTCGAAACAACATGCACTACTTTGATGTTATCTGATTTAAGTTTTTCAATGTGTCTTCCCGGATGACCGGCGGAAGTAAAAACAATTTCAATTTTTTCTTCAATGGTAACTGCAATTAAGTCATCTGCATCATGACGGAGAAGTGGAATATTTACTCCAAATGGTTTTTGCGTTGCGGCTTTACACTTTTGAATATGTTCACAAAGTAATCCAGGTTTCATCGAACCTGCACCAATTAATCCTAAACCGCCTGCATTTGAAACAGCTGAAGCAAGTTTCCACCCGCTTACCCACACCATTCCCGCTTGAATGATCGGATATTCAATATTGAAAAGAGAGGTGATTCTGTTTGTAGTTTTCATAATAAAATATTATTTCAGAATAAAAGTTTTACAAGAATTTACTCTGCGCCTTCGCAACTTTGTGGTTAAAGTACTTTTGTTTCACCACAGAGTCACTGAGACACGAAGCCTTTTTATTTTACTTCCGGTATTCTTCCCGGCGTCCATGGCGCGCCAAGTTTTTCCATTTCGTTTTCAATCGCTTTTACTTCAACACCGCTGATTTGTTTTAGTTGTTGAAGAATCGGCTGCATTGAGGCATACAAAACGTCGTAAGCAACTTTTTGATTTTTTGTAACATTAGAAGTTGAGTTTGTTTGCGCGTAAATCATTTTTTCCAACCGCCAATTCAGCGGGACTTCTTGCGGAGGAATTTCTTCCGCGCTTGCTTTTCCCGGCTTTCCGCTAAAGGTAAAAAGAATATCATCAAGTTTATTTGAAACTGCATCGGCTCTCATTATCAACGCAAAAGAAGCCGACGGTGTATTATTTAAAGTTTGCTTAATTGTTTCCATTTTATTTTGAAGTTCTTGAGCAAGTCTTTGTAAGCCCCAAACCGTCCTTGCAAGTTCATAAGATTTCTGTTGGAATGCAACAAGTTCTTTTCTATCAGCCGCAGGTAGCGTGGTGTTGTGTAAAGGTATGGCGTTAAACTCAACGGGACCGGCAAGTTGTTTTTCTTTGCCACGAACAACCATTGACAAGCTAACTTTATATTTTCCCGGTAAAACCAACAACGCACTATTTTGTTTCGCCGACGGATTAAATTTATTTTCTTTCGCAGAAACCGGCTCGGTTGATTCATAACGCAAATCCCACGTAATGCGGTTCACCCCCGCACCGGCAGCTTTCGTAAGTTTTCTAATTACGTTACCGGATTCATCGGTAAAAGTAAAAATAAGATACGGCGCTATTTCAGATTCTTCTGCTTTTAATTCTTCATAAGAAGGTTGCGGAATTGGTTTTCCATCTTTGAAAAGTGGTTTCTCTTTTTCTTTTCTCTCCGCTTTTAAAGTTTTAGGAACTTCATTGATGTAATAAGTAATCGCAACTCCAAATTCCGGATTGGGAGCTTTAAAGTAAGTTGAACCTTGCCCGTATCTTCCCTGGCTTTGAAGATAAAGGAGAGCGTCGCGCACAGGGAAAATTACTGCTTCTCTTTCAAGTGAACTTTTCGAAACAGAACGCAAGGCAGAATAATCATCGAGAATATAGAATCCGCGGCCGAACGTAGCAGCCACTAAATCATTTTCTCTGTCTTGAATTGCGAGATCGGTTACTTTGATATTTGGAATTCCATTTTTCAATTGAATCCACTTATCGCCGCCATCAAGAGAAAAGAAGACCCCCCATTCTGTTCCTACAAAAATAAGATTTTGATCAACCGGATCTTCAACTATCGTGTTCACAGCTCCGTTCACCGGTAAATTTCCGGCAATTGATTTCCACGATTTTCCTTTGTCATTGCTTTTGAAAATATAAGGACTGAAATCATCACGTTTATGATTATTGAAAGAAGCATAAACAACATTTTCACTAAAACGAGATGGGAGAATATCGCTTACCAAAGTAAACTTCGGAATGTCCGGAACATTATCAATTTTTCTCCACGTCTTCGCATCTTCGGTTACTTGAATTAGACCGTCATCAGTTCCGACGTATAAAAGATTTTCTTTTAAAGGAGATTCCGCGAGCGAAACAATTAACCCAAATTGGGAAGTGCTTGCATCTTTTGCTAATGCATCCACGCTCCAATATTTCCCCATAACAGGAAAAGAATTCCGGTCGGTCTGAGCCGTTAAATCACCGCTGATTTCCGTCCAGCTCTCGCCTCTGTCATCGCTTCTAAAAACTTTTTCGGCTGCAATGTATAAACGCGTAGGAGAATGCGGGCTTAAAAGAAAAGGAGTATCCCAATACCATTTAAATGTTTTTTCTCCTTTTGCAGGCTCGGGTCGAATTTCAATTAACTCACCGCTTCTTTTATCATAGCGAATAATATTTCCATACTGCCACTCGGAATAAACAATGTTTGGATCTGTGGGATCTATCGCTTGAAAAAATCCATCTCCACCGACCGTCATGAGCCAATCACTGTTAATAATTCCATCTTCGCAGAGAGTGCGTGAAGGACCGCCCATGCTTTGGTTGTCTTGTGTTCCGCCGAAAATATTATAGAACGGCAAACTGTTATCAAGGCTAACGCGGTAAAATTGAGTTACCGGTAAATTGTTTTTAAATATCCAGTTCGCTCCGTTGTCAAACGATTCATAAATTCCCCCGTCTCCACCGATTAATAAATGTTTTGTGTCGGAAGGGTCAATCCATAAAGCATGGTCATCAACATGGCGAGCATTGTTGCCGATAGGTTTCCAGGTTTTTCCACCGTCTTCCGTGACTTTAGAAACCACATCCATCAAATAAACTTTGTCGGCGTCTTTCGGGTCGCAATAAATCTCGTTAAAATATTGACCGGAAGCATACCTATCGCTCATCTTCTCCCAGCTTGCCCCCCGGTTTGTTGACCGGAAAAATCCGCCACTTTTTTCTGCAGCATCAAGACTTAAGTAAATAATATCGGGATTAACCGGAGAAACCGCGAGTCCTGTTCCGCCGAGATCAACAGAAGGAAGCCCTTTCATAATTTTTTCCCACGTTGTGCCTGCGTCAGTTGATTTATACACTGCCGTCTCAGGCCCGCCGCCGATTTTTGTAAAGATATGTCTTCGTCTTTGTTCCGAAGTTGCATAAAGTACTTCAGGGTTGCGCTGATCAAAAGCGATGTTATTTACTCCTGTATTTTCGCTGATGTTTAAAACTTTATTCCATGTCTTCCCGGCATCTGTTGTTTTATAAAGACCGCGGTCACCACCCGATCCCCAAACAGAGCCTTCTGCGGCAACAAAAACAACGTTTGAGTTTCGAGGATCAATACAAATTCCTCCGATCTGCCGCGAATCTTTTAAACCCAGAAAAGCCCAGTTTTGTCCGCCGTCGGTAGATTTATAAACTCCCGTTCCGTAACCAAGCGCACGCTGATGATTATTCTCACCGCTTCCGACCCAAACAACGTTAGCGTTATTCGGATCTAATTTGACCACACCAAGCGAATACGGAAGCGAGTCTGCAATTGCGTTCCAGGTTGTTCCGTTGTTTGTGGTTTTCCATAAATGTCCGCTTGCGGTTGCAACGTAATACTCACTTGTGTTTGTTGGATTAACGGCAAAATCAGCAATACGGCCAGAGTTCCAAGCGGGTCCAATGCCGCGAAATTTTAATCCGCCAAAAGTGCCGCTGGTTAACTTATCTTTTGACTCTTCTTTTTGAGCAAAAAGTGAAAAAGATAGTAAAGAGAAAACGAAGAAGAGAAAAAATTTTTTCATAGAGGATCTTTCTTGTTATGATAATAATCTATAAATGTTATCCGAATAATTTAATTGATCAAAGATACCTAACTTTTTTTTCTTGACAATTCCTTTGCGTTTAAGTATTTTGAACTTGAAATATTTAACATTAAATACAACTCGATGAGAACAACTAAAAAATACGGCAAAAAACAGGACCTTGCTCTTTCGATGTGGGTAAAGCTTGCAAGAGCATATACCACCTTCAGCAAAAAATCATTGGAAAACATCCGCGGTTTTAATTTAACCGAACCACAGTTTAGCGTATTAGAAAGCTTGGGGCATCTAGGATCAATGAAAATTGGAACGCTCTGCACCAAACAGCTCGTCAGCGGGGGAAACATGACTCTTGTGGTGGATAATCTTGAAAAAGAGGGGCTTGTTGAGAGGATATATAATAAAGTTGACAGACGAACCATAACTGTTCAGCTTACTCCAAAAGGGTTAACCCTGTTCGAAGATATTTTTTCGCAGCATGCAAAACATATTGAGAAGCTCGCCTCTATCCTTACGGAAAAAGAGCAAGAGGAGCTCTCCAGATTACTAAAAAAACTTGGAACCGGTTTGTCGGGAACCAAATAAAAATTTTTTGTGTTAATACTTTAAACTTAAAATATCATAACTTAAAGAATAATAAAATGATGCTCGAATCTACGATTAACGAACAAAAAACAGAAATTCTTCCCTTAATTAAAAAGAGGTGGAGCCCGAGAGAATTTGATCCCGTCAAAAACATTTGCCAAGAAGACCTCAATCTTCTTTTTGAAGCTGCCCGCTGGGCTCCTTCCTCATACAATGAACAACCGTGGAGTTTTATCGTTGCCACCAAAGAAAATTCTGATGAATTTAAAAAAATCATTTCTATCCTGATGACAGGAAACAAAGCCTGGGCTTCACAAGCATCGGTTTTGGTTTTAACTGTTGCTTCTCTACGATCTTCGCATAGCGGATCAGAAAACTTTCATGCACTTTACGATCTTGGTGCGAGTGTCGCAAATTTAACAACAGAGGCGACAGAGCTTAATATCTGCGTTCATCAAATGGGCGGATTTCATCATGACAGCGCAAAGGTTGTTTTTAAGCTGCCGGAAATGTATTCGCCGGTCTCAGTTTTGGCGATTGGCTATCTTCCGGAAAATGCAGATTTTGAAGCACGTGCAAGGGAACTGTTTACCAAAAGGAAACGAAAACCTCTCGACGAATTTGTTTTTAGAAATGCCTGGGGAAATCCTTTTTTCGAAATGAATGATTTTCAAAAAAATTAGATACCAATATGATTAACATTATAAAAAGCAATCAGCGCGGACGAACAAAAATTGAGTGGCTTAACAGCTTTCATTCTTTTTCTTTCTCGGAATATTTTGATAGAGAAAGAATGCAATTCGGTCCTTTGAGGGTTCTGAATGAAGATTTTATTTCACCAACAGGAGGTTTCCCGACCCATCCCCACAAAAACATGGAAATCATCACCTATGTTTTACAGGGCGCACTTGAGCATCGCGATAGCACGGGAACTCATTCGATTATCAACGCGGGTGACTTGCAAAAAATGACCGCCGGCAAAGGAGTCTTCCATTCCGAGTTCAATCCATCGGGTGTTGAAGAGGTGCATCTGTTCCAAATTTGGATTACGCCCGATCAAGCTGATTTAACGCCTTCTTACGAACAAATCACTCTGTTTAAAGATGAAAGAACAAACAAACTTCAACTTGTTGCTTCAAACCAAAAAAGCGAAGGGAGAATATTTATAAGTCAGAATGTGGATCTTTATTTAGCTAATCTGGAAAAAGAATCAGAAATAAAATATAAAATTAGAAATGGCAGGGGCGTTTTTATTCATACTATTTCCGGAGAATTTTTTCTTGGGGATGCTCTGTTATCTCAAGGCGACGCAGTAGAAATTTCAGCAGAAAACGAAGTAACCTTTTCGGCTAAAAGTGACACCGAACTAATGCTGTTCGATGTAAAAATTTAACAAAATCAATAACAAACAAAAGGAAACAAAAACATGAAACAATTCATTCTCGCAGCCACGCTGCTTTTATTCTCGGCAAGCTCTTTTGCCCAAATACAAACTTGGAAAGTTGACAAAGCGCATTCAAAAGTCGGTTTCTCGGTCAGCCATCTTGTCGTTTCGGAAGTCGAAGGAAAATTTTTGGACTTCGATGCAACGATAACTACCGATGCTAAAGGAAAATTAGAAAAAGTTGAAGCGGTTATAAAGACCTCTTCAATCAATACCGATAATGCCGACAGAGACAAACACTTAAAATCAGATGATTTCTTTTCGTCCGAAAAATTTCCTGAAATAACTTTTGTGAGTAAATCAATTAAAGCAGCAGGGAAAAACGGTTACAAAATTACCGGAGATTTTACAATGCGTGGCGTTACAAAATCTGTTACGCTTAACACAAAATTTAACGGAGAAATAAAAGACCCGTGGGGAAATACAAAGTCCGGCTGGGTTGCTACAACCGCTGTAAACCGGTTTGATTACGGCTTAACCTGGAGTAGTGCGGTAGAAACCGGGGGACTTGTAGTCGGCAAAGATGTTGATATCAGTCTAAAATTGGAATTCGGTTTACAAAAATAAACGCCACAGATCTTTCGACTGAAGCGGTAATGCTAATAACACTACCGCTTTTTATATCGCCGCATGTTTGAACTTTTTGTATGGAGGAAGAGTAGCCTCAACTCAATTCTTGTTCTTAGATCAACCGGCCTCTGGCGGGCTTGTTCATTATTCGATATTTAATTATCGTTAACATGTTAGCACTAGTGATTCTCTAAGTTCCTACGTTTTTCCCATGACGCTGCTTGGGAAAAAAGCTAAAGGAAAAAATGAATAATGAATATCGAACAAGGAATTTCGAATGATGAAGTTAAAATACGGATTGCATTCACTTCGAAATTCATTATTTCTTGTTCATTATTCGTTATTCAATTATCGTTAACATGTTAGCGCTAACAAGAATCTAAGAGCCTACGTTTTTCCCATGACGCTGCTTGGGAAAAAAGCTAAAGGAA
>MNVA01000138.1 GCA_001871325.1 Ignavibacteria bacterium CG1_02_37_35 | reverse complement strand
CTTTGTTGTGGATTCTAATGCTTTTAAAACTAAACTGATTGAAGATACCCAATACAATTTTACAAATTATATAAAGAGTGATAAGATTTATTTTGAAAGCGCTAATTCAAAATTATTTAATAACTCACCTTACGCAAAACCATAAGAAAAGTTTGTTTTTTAGAATTTCATAGCGATAGAAATTTTGAGATTTTCCAGTTGATTAAAAGCTGCACGGTTTGCAGTGAGATACAATTTTGTCCTCAGTGCTGTTGGATTTATCCCTGACTTCAGACTTAAATATTCCAACTTGAAAAATGAATAGATCGAAGCAAAAATATGATTGCTCTGCGTTCTCACTGTTTTCGTCGGAGACTTGCATAAGTTGACATGCTGCTTTAATGTCTTGTGGTATTCTTCTACTTTCCACCGTTTGTGATAGATTGTTGTAATTTGTTCGTACGTTAATGTTAGATCGCTACTGACCAAATAAAGAACACCTTCACTTCCATCTGCGTTTTTGAAGACTTGCTTGATTACCAAAAGCGGGAAACTGACTCCTTCTAAATAGATTTCTTGTTGCGTGTTCTCTTTCAGTTCGAGTGTACTTACTGTAACATACTTCCCCGATAGTTTATCTTTTTGGCTTAACGCTATTTTTCTGTTTGTCTTTATCGGCATAATAAAATCTTTTTTCAGTTTTTCTTTTACAAGCATCATATTCTCGCTTGACGCATACCAGACATCATTGAGAACATAGTTGAATTTGATATTATTTTTAACACATGCTTTTAGCATCCTCTGATATTTTTCGTTTTTTGTTTCCTCACTAATTCTTTTTTCTTTCTTTGTCTTTTCGTCAACAACAGTTTTTGTCTTGCGCACTAAATCAAACGTTACCGGAATTCTATACCCATTGCTGTAATACATCGCTGAAACAATGTTTACTCCCTTGACCGATATTCCTTGGCTGTGATCAAAATGCCAACAGATAATTTCATTTTCATCTGTACTTGGTTTTTCTTCTATCGTGTCGTCTATTATTATTACCCCTGCTTCACTCTGAATTTCTCTTACGGTTGGTTTGATTAGTCTCCAAAGACCTGCTGGTGTAAAATCTTCTGAACTTAAAAACCTGGTTATTTTATCGTGACTAATTTTCCCTTCCGACATGACCGATAATCCGGTGGCGGTCGTATATGAAAATGAACTCATTAAATAATCGGTGTAAAGTTCTAAGTATTCTTTTTTCATCTCAAGTACCTCTGATTTTTCTCACCAGAAATTTAACACCTTTCTATGGTTTTGCGTAAGGTGAGTTATTAATAAAGGGATATTCTCTAACTATAAAGCTCTTCCTACCAAGGAGGAGCTTTTAACGAAAGCTAAAGCTGAATCTGGTGTAGATAAGTTATCTGACGAAGAGCAAAGAATAATTCTCGGTGATGCGGGTATGTACAGAAACAACAATTACATTGTCCGTGATTACGGAAAATATGTTGTAGGTTTTGGTTTGGGTTTCTTAAAGGAGGACTCGGAAGAAAAGATCACTGATGCAATTGAACGAATCTCTCTCTATAAACTTGGGCATAAACTGGCCACAATAATCCTTGCGGAAGTTTATGACCAGAGAAAATTTACTGACATCGTTATCCCCAAGGAAAAGCTTCTCGAGTATCTCGGGTACTCTACGAAAGGAAAACAGATTTATAAACAGATAGACGATGTAATGTTTTCGTTAATGACATTAAAATATTTTATATATGAATATCGGACGGAGCTCTTTGCCAAGATGAAAAGTCGAGAGCTGGGGTATTTTATTTATAACGTAAAATCTGATTATAAAAATTACACGTTAAGTGTGAACGAGAATTATTTTGATCCAGTTTAAGTTAAAAGTACGAAAGAACCATCGGGACGATAGAAGATAAAATTATTTCAATATATGTCAGGGAATAACTACAAGAGATATTCAGATTCGCCTCGCAGAACTTTACGGTTTAGATGGATGGATACGTACTTATTTGTTATTGAAAACACTCAATGCAAATTCAAAAACAGATTTCTGGCCGGGTAAAATTGTAATATCTTTCTTAAATTCTTCTCTGTTAAAAGCGTTGGTAATAAATTGCAACGGCTCGAGAGCAATTGATCTTCTTTGACGTTCTGCTAACGAATCTCCAGTATATAATAAAGTAACTCCACCTTTCTGAAATAAAGATATTTTTAAACCGTTATCCGGATCATAGATTGAAGAAGTAAAATAACCATTTCCATCTCCCTTAATTTTCCCATAATAATTATCAATTGCTCTACCATTTAGAACTCTTTGATGAGCAGTTAACGAACTTCTAAAATCCAGTGGGGGAAAGTCCTCGATATTTCCATAAGCCAAATTACCAGATAATGGAATATAATCTTGATCTAATAAAATAACTGAATCGGCATCAATAGATAAAACTAAATGTTCAATACCGTTTTCTGAAGTCTTAAAATAAGGATGCCAACCGGTTGCAAAAGGCGCCTTTGACTCTCCGACATTCTCGGCAGCTATCTGTATATGTAATTCAGAATCTTGTAGTTTATATTTAATGGAAATATCAATGGCGAAAGGATAACCTTTGAAAATCCCGGGACGAATTGTTTTTGTTAAGAACCTAACTTCAATAAAACGATTGTTTATTTCAACATTATTGATTTCAAATGGAATTTGTGAAATAAAGCCATGAATCACTTTATCACCGGGAGGAATAGCTTCCAACTGGTAGATGTTTCCATCAAATTTATAAATCCCGTTAGGTATTCTATTAGAAAAGGGAGCCATAATCCAACATCTTGCTCCACCACCAACTTTAAATTCTTCCGGCGAAGCAAAACCATCTAAAACATCAAACAATTTTCCGCTATCTAAAGGCAGCATAAAATTTAAAGCTGTTGCCCCTTGCTGCGCTATGTGGAAATTTGCTCCGCTACTTTCATTAGAAAGTAAGACTGACCGATAACCGCCAAACTTGTTTTCTAAAAATGTATATTTGCTCAAAAGTAAGGATTAAGTGTAAATTTTATTTTGTAAAAACTTCGACGAAATATTTGATTGTATCTTTTAATCCATCAACCAAATTATATTTAGGTAAATAATTAAGATGTAACTCAGATAATTTTATTGATGCCAGGCTATGTTTTATATCCCCGGGTCTAGCTTTCTCATAAATGATTTTGCTGTTACTTTTTGTCTCAGAGATAATCAATTTTGCAATTTGATTTATCGAGATTGCATCTCCCCTTCCAACGTTAAATACACCCGACTCTTTCTCGTTTGTAATTGCCAGAATATTCGCTTGCACAACATCTTTTACATAAACGAAATCTCTTGTTTGCTCGCCATCGCCATAAATGATAAACGGCTCATCTTTTAATGCTTTGCTAATAAAAATGGGGATTGCAGCAGCATATTGACTTTTGGGATCTTGCCTTGGTCCAAAAACATTAAAATATCGTAATGCCGTTCCCTTAAGATTGTAATTTTCTTCATATACTTGAAGATAATATTCACCATCCAACTTAGTAATTCCATACGGCGATTTGGGTTTGGGCGCCATTGAAATTTCTTTGGGAGATTCGGGATTTTCCCCGTAAACAGCCGCACTGCTGCTATGGATAATTTTCTTTGCTTCATGTTTAACGGCTGCGTCTAAGACATTAAGTAAACCATAAATATTTATGTTAACACATTCCAAAGGTTTTTGAATAGATTCCGGTACAGATATCATCGCAGCAAGATGATGGATATAAGTAACATTCTCTAAAATATCAAATACCGCATCTCTATCTGTAATGCTAACTTCATGAAAGTGAACATTCTTAAAAGATTCAATGTTTTTTATATTTCCACTTCTTAAGTTATCAATAACATGAACTTCAACTTCTTTACTTACCCAATACTCAACAATATGAGAACCAATAAAACCAGCTCCACCGGTTATTACTACTTTGATATTTTTCATAATCTAAATTTATTTTTGTTAAACATACGCAGTCGGGTTTAAGTGGTCAACTTCAAATATATCCCTTGCTAAATAAATCGCAACGCCCAGGGCGCCTGCTTTATTCCCGAGTTTTGAAATAACGAATCGTACATTTTTATTTAATTGAACCAATGAATGTTTCATCGCATTACTTTTAATAGTTTCTACTAAAAAAGGAGCGGCGCTGGAAACTCCACCGCCAAGAATAATAAGCGAAGGATTAAATAAATTTATTAAGAATGCTATCCCCGCTCCTAAAAACCTTCCAGCTTCTTCAATGATTTCAATCGAAAATAGATCTCCGCTGTTAGCTGCTTCCAAAACCATTCTTGCATCAATTTGCTCAATATCTTTATTATGATTTAACAGCATTGTAGAAGCGCCTTTAGCGATTCTCTCTCTGGCAATACGCGTTATTGACCGGCTGGAAGACACAGTTTCCAGACAACCTTTTTTGCCGCAATAACAAAGTTCACCATCAGGGACAACCTGGATATGCCCGAATTCTCCGGCATATCCATCTTCGCCATAATAAACTTTACCATCTAAAATAATTCCTAATCCCAATCCCCAGCCAACATTCACACAAAGCACATTCTTTTCATTTTTAGCCTCACCGAACCATAACTCACCAAGCGCCATAGCTTGTAAATCGTGTTCAATATGAACGGTTTTGTTAAATCTCTCTTCCAACATTTCTTTTGCAGACTTTTCCCCAAAGTTGAAATAAGTTTCACTTAAACCTATTTTGCCTTTAACCATACCGGGAATCGCTATTCCAATACCTAACAATTTATTCCAGCTAACCTTGGCTTCGGAAATAACGCTTTTTATTTCTTTTTCTAATTGTCCGATCAAACTGATATCATTACTCAGCAGTATAGATTTTTTTCTGATATCCATTATTATGTTATGCTCTAAATCCATAATAATGAAGTTGGTAAAAAGCCGTCCGATATCTACGCCTAAAATAAAACCGGCTTTACCGTTAAGTTTTACCAAATACGGAGGTCTTCCAGCCTGAATATTGTCTTTCTTCTTAACCTCAATAACTAAATTTTCCTTAGCCAAAGAGGCAATAATTTTTGAGACAATAGGAAGAGTGATGCCGGTGTTTTTCATCAGGTCAGTTAAGGATAATTGACCATTATCCAGTAAAGCTCTTAATATTAAATTTCTTCTAATCTGATTTTTCTTTCTTACTTTACTCATCGTCTTAAAATTTAAAATTGGGGAAGTGTTCTTCTAAATATTTTTTAACTATTAATATATCATTTTTATTGGTTAAATCGGGGACATGTTCAGCTAATGAGTAGGCAAAGACACTTTTAGGAAATTCATTCGCAAGCATTTTAACAGCTTCAGGAAGTTCTTTTTCTTGTCGAACAGGATGGTAAGGAACTCTTTCTAAAAAAGGTAGAATCATATCATACTGAAGATTAAAGATATTCATACTTACGCCAATAATACCTTGCTTATCCCGTGCTTTTTCAATCTCCTTTTCTGTTGGTTTTTCGATAATATCAACTAAATAGTTCCCTTCATTTTTTATAGTAACTGCAAATTTTACGATACGGTCTATATCAAATTCTAATAAATTTCGGTCATAGTCAACCATTGAATTTTGATGATCTTCCTTTAACATTAACTTCAGAGCCAATTGAGAATAAAGATTATCGCTATTACAAACAGTAAACCTATCTTTTTGCCATTCTTTTTTTGAAAGCAACCCTTGGTATAAAGCATCGGCAGTTCCAATGGGTTTCTGTTTCCCCGATGGAATCTTTTGGACAGCATACGAAATGCTCAAACCATAAAAATCATTTGATGAATCTTTCTCGCCATAGTACTTTTTTATGCTATCATCTTTTTCGCCGATAACAATTAATATTTCTTTATATCCAGATTCTCGTGCGTTGTATAAAAGGTAATCAAGAAAAGGTCTTAAG
The DNA here is from genome assembly GCA_001871325.1 of Ignavibacteria bacterium CG1_02_37_35. GTDB lineage: Bacteria > Bacteroidota > Ignavibacteria > Ignavibacteriales > Ignavibacteriaceae > UBA1563. Next base: position 10,070 of record MNVA01000138.1, on the reverse strand, counting down.
TTCTGACCAACTCTAATCATTGATTTAGTTTTTTTATTTGAATCATCAATTAAGCGATTATCAACCGTTTCTTTGAACTCGACAGGTTTTTTCATGCGTGAAGAAATTCCACCGGCAAGAATTACTAATTTTCCATCATTCATTGCATAAGCTCCAAAATACTGCTATAAGTCCCCTTATCAGCATAAATAATGTATGCTTTCCCACCTTCTTTTTCAATAGCTCTTTTCACTTCTTCAGTATTTTGCGGTGCATAAGCGAACATACATCCACCGCCACCAGAACCATTTATTTTAGCTCCATAAGCGCCTGCTTTAATAGCCGAATCTATCATTTTATCAATCTTCGGCGTAGAAATTTTGAGTATATCCCGAAGAACGTGTTGATGTTCTGTTAATAACTTCCCAAGTTCTTTGTGGTCAAGAGAAGATTTTACTAATAACTTTTTTGCCTTTCCGGTTATCTCTCTATTTTTTAGAGTCCCTCTGAGAAGCACAAGTTGTTCATCGCTTAGATACTTTGCATAACGGTTCAATTCATCAATATTAATATTCTGTAAAGAAAATTCCGGATGTTTTTTTTGAAGTTCTTTACAAACATTTTGAATTTGATTTTTTACTCTTGCAAGAATGTATTTAGTATCTTTAGGCTCACCGGAATCACCTAACACAAACGCACCAAGGTTTGCATTGATCTTTTCTACTTTGACTTCCGGGTAAGATTCTAAATAAATAATGCCGCCAATAGCCGTAGAATATTGATCCATCATTCCTCCCGGTTCAGCAAACTCAAGAACTTCCGCTTCGTAAGCAAGGTATGCGATTTCTTCGGGGTTTAATTGCTTTTCTTGATCGCTCATTTGAGCTAAAAAATTTACCCAAGCGATAATTAATGCAGATGAGCTTGAAGTTCCCGCATTGATTGGAATTTCACCTTTAACAGTGCAATCAATTCCATTTGAGAAAGTAAACCCTTTTTTGTACAACACGTTTAAAACACTCTTGAGGTAATCCCTTTCCTTGCAGTATTTGATAGGAAAGTTCAAAGCGAATGTTTCTCTGTCATTAATATCAGGTAATTTTATATCAATAATATTATCCCCTCGTTTATTTCCCTCTAAATAAACTCTTAGAGAAATAGCACATGCAATAATGGGAAGACCTAAATAGTCTTGATGTTCTCCGAACAAACAAACTCTTCCAGGAGTAGATATTTTCAATTCTTGAATCATAGTAGTAAATCCATTTCTTAATTAATTAGTAAACCCTTAAAAACCCAAATTTCTTTTTGAGAGGAAAAAACCTGAACGAAAAAAGAAATAATTGGCGAAATAAAATAGCGATAAAAAAAGAGCCAAAAAGATGATGTCCATTTTCTCATCATCATTTTGAAATTAAAGGCCGCAGCTGATAACATAACATTTATCGCATCACCAGTTATCCCTTTGTAAAAATTTCTTTTCATTCTGTGGTCTGTCTTAAGATGTCCAATCACCGGTTCTATTGCAGCCCTTCTGCCGAATTGTTTCTTTAATTTGTTCTGTTTGTATTTTGTCTGTGTTTTATTGCTAAATGGTTTTGGACTTTGAATTATTACTTCATGTTACGCAAGATTGTACTTTGCTTTGCCACGACTTTTAAGTCGTGGTATAAATTGTACCTCAAACTCTGGGCTTTAGCCACAAAACGGCAGTTTTTGTGGCTAAAGCCAATGCTTCTGGTGTTTATTAGTCCACGAGCTGAAGCTCGTGGCTATTCAATTATAACTTTTGCGTAAAGTGAGTTATTACTTCATTTATTTTACTCGTTCCTCTGTATCCTCTATCTGCTGTAGCTGTTTTTATACTCTTTTTTTCTAATAACTTTTCTGCTTGGTCTATTGCCGGCTTTAGTGTATGACCATCGTAGGGATTCCTAAAACTCATTGCTCCTACTATTACTCCCTTGGTTTGTGTTGTTATGATTGATGCTTTATTGCCAAACTCATACTTCTTTGCTTCTTTCCCCTTGGAGATGCATTCTACTTCCGGTTCGTGTAATGAATAGACTTTGTGCTTATCGTCTTTCTTCTGATTTAACACTCTCTTATACAACTCTAATTCTGATTGATACCGTGAATTGGGCTCTAAATTACGTTCCAATTCTCTTACTAATCTTCCTGCTATGGTTTTTACTTTCCTGTCTGCCTTGCGTGCTTTGCCGTGATTCTTTGGATGGTTTCGAAATCTCTGATCTATTGAAAGCTTCTTTAGTGTCCGGCTGTAACTCTGTCGTACCGGTAAGTCTTCTTTCTCTGATATTACTTTACATTTTGTAATGATCTTTCTGTGTAATTTATTATCTGTTGGATAGGTGATGTTTTTTTCTTGTACTGTTGTATCTATGCTTACATCAGGATCAAATCGGTCATCCCCGTTTATCCGAATACTTTCTTTCAATATTAACTCCACCCCCGCCTCGCCTATTCGATTTCGGAAATGAACCAGTTCACTTGCTTCACAAGGAATCTTTGCTACAAACTCACTCTGTCCACAAAGGTATTGATAGTAAACATTCTCAGAGTATTGTTCTACTACGCTTTCATCTGAAATATTACGCAGATGTTTTAATATCAACAGCCCAACCATTAGCCGAATCGGCAAAGCTGGGCGTCCATTATCTGAGCAATAAAGAGGACTGAAAGCATCTTCAAACTGCTGCCAGTTAATTTTTTCTGCCAATATGAATAATGGATGTTTCTGATCTAACGTGTCTTTTAACGAGAAGAACATACTGATTTGTGATTTTTTTTCTCTCTTTTTTATCATAATAATTTGCAAGGTTTTTTATGCACTTTATTTAAATCTTGCATTTTTTGCTAATCTTTTTTCCCCTCTTTTCTCTTTTTTTTCTCTGTTTTATCTGTTTGTCCCACTTTTTAAGGGCTGACTAATTAGTATAGGCGCGCATTAAACCGCCGGCGAAATAAACAACCATTCCGGTAACTGCAATTAGTGATGCCGAAGCATTCCCTGTGCTGCCTAATATTACGCCAGATAAAAATATTAGTAATCCCAAAAAGAAAATGCCCAAGCTTATTTTACCGGCATAAGTTTGGGGGAAAATATTGTAAACATTTTCATTTTTTATTTCTTCATCGCTAGTAATTTTAGCCGACCAAATCTCATTAATTGAGGAATTGTTAACTTTTTGAGTAAGAAGACTTATAATTGGCGTAGCTACAAGTGCAAAGCCCGCAGAAATAAATGTTGTGAGATTAAAATTGAGTTGGTAAAAGTATTGCCCGACGATCCCGGCGGCTGCGCCAATTAAATATCCTCCAATAGCACCTTGCCAGTTTGCACGTTTCCAAAGCAAACCAAAAACAATTGCCACAATAAATAACGGCATATCCATAATTGCAATTACCGTAAGGTAAGCATTTACCGCACCGCCAAGTATTGGAACCCAGTACGCAAATATCATCATCCCTATACCGGTAAGTACCGTTACCGATCTTGCAATAAAGAGAATATCTTTTTGCGTCGCTTTTTTGTTAATTACATTTTCATAAATATCGCTCGCAAAAATTGTAGCGACTCCATTTAAATTCCCCGAAATAGTCGAAAGCTGCGAAGAGAGTAACCCAACGACAACAATGCCTAAAATAACATTCGGGATATAGTTTGCAATGAGTAGTGGAATAGCGGTATCGGAGTTGCTAAGGTGAGGGAATATGATTTTTGCAGCTATACCGGGTAAGTTCCAAAGCAGGGCAAAAGGAGTTGTTACAATTCCAGCCAATACCATACCTTTAGAAACAGACCTTGTGCTCTCTGCGCCAAAAGCTCTTTGCAATAAACCTTGATCAACACAAGCCCATTCGATCCCCAACAAAAATATGGCAAGTATGAACTTCCAATCATACACCCCATTTTGCCTGACTAAGGTTAATGAACCAGCAGGAAGTTTTGCGACAAGTCCGGGCCACCATCCGACAAGACTCATTGTGATGGGAAGTAAAATTAATGCCCCTCCCAACATCAGTACAAATTGAATAACATCGGTAAAAGCAACCGACCACATTCCTCCGAGCATAGTATAGAGAATGACAACTACGGAAAAAATAAGAACCCACCCGGTAAATGATTGATACCCGGTTATTGTTTGTGCAGCAATAACAGCGGTATAAAGAACAACGCCTAACCAGAACGCCAAACGAAAAACCCATAAGATGGCAACGAATGTTCTTACTCCTTTGCTATATCTTTTTTCTAAAAATTCCGGGATTGTTCGTATCCTAAGTCGTCTAAATATTGGGATTACAAATAGCCCAGAAATCACCATAGCCATATTACCCGTCCAGGTTTGCCAAATAATGGGTATACCTTCTTTGTAGGCAATCCCGGCTTGTCCAACGAAACTATAAAGATTAACATTAGTTGCAGCTAAAACAGCAGCCAAAATAAATGGCGTTAATTGCCTGCCGGCTAAATAGTAATCATCGGAGTTTCCAACCCATTTGTAGAAAATTGATCCTACATAAAACATAGCGATGAGAAAAACAAAAACGATGATATAGTCGATTAAAATCAATTTCGGCTCCCGGAGTTTTGTTTAGATAATTGTTCTTCTTTTTTTTGTTTCAATAATTTTTTAAACTCCCTAATTGGGATCAATGTCCACACAATGAGAATGATAAAGCCAATCAACCAAATGCTCCAGGTAATCCAATCAAAATACATTGAAACTCCTTATTTAATATTATATGATAAAATTTTGTTAACTACTTTTTTTATTCCTTCCGAAAAAGGTCTCGGAGGAAGTTGATCATCATTATTTTTACTCAACTTTTTGATATCCTTTATTTGAAGTTTTACATCCCGAAACAAATAAAACTCTAATTTGCCTTTTACGTTTTTCGTAGATTCAATTTGATATGATATTTTATTTTGATTTCCGGGAAGAGCAGTATAAACCCAAAACCATTTTCCGTTTTCTTGTTCTACGGTAGGAGTAATATCAGCACCGTTAATTATCATTTTAAAATTAGGTTTTACCTCTTGTTTTAACTTCACTTCCGGTTCAAATAAAAATGCAATCGTTGATTGAAGGTTTTCTTTACCGAGTTCAAAGAAAAATTCTCCTGTCAATAATTTCTCTTGTTGGTTTGGCTTTACTTCATTCTTGATGACAACCTTTTGCTCTTTCGTATCGTTGTAAATTACAAGTGAATCGCCGGAGATAGAATACCGGTTTCCCAATTCAACACCTTTTATTTTATTATGGATTGGGACCAATTCAATAACCTTTATTTCATACGGTTGAAGTGTGAGTTTCAACTTTTCACCAAAATTCAATTTATCAGCGTCATAGGAGAGGTATGGATAAATGGTATAAGTAGCAAGTTCCGCCTTCTTATCAATTTCTCCGAGTGATTCATCAAGTTTTATTTCAATTTCTTTACTCTCTACAAAAGGATTTCTGAGTAGGAGGATAATTTTCTCTTTTGTAGAATGGACATAACCATAAGCTTCCCGTTTTAAAGGATTGCCAAGGATCATTTTAGTTTTAGTAATCACCGGGAAATTAGCTTTCGCCCATTTTATTGATTGAGCGATGGCATTCCATTCGTTTTCTGTCAGTAGATCGGGAGAAACATACAGTTCCCACATAGTTACCCCGCGCCCGACATACATCATTACTTCATTTGTAAAAGAAGCTAAAGCTTCATTTTTACCGCCAAGGAAATTTAGTCTTCCTTTTATTATCCCGTGCGTCATTAAACTTGACATTGGGAATAATAAACTATCCCGCTGAAAATTTTGCCACAAAACAGCATCCCGATAAGTTATGGATTTGTCTCTGGGATTCATCGAAGGAACGTCTTCGGCATAAGCATAATCTTCACCTTGCATCCAAATACAATCTGCGTACTGAAGCCACCATGGTGAAAGCCAACTGCCAACAGTAACGTTGATGAATATATTCGGGTTTACTTTGGCAACCGATTTCATCATGTGCATATAGGTTTCAATCAAATCGGTTCGAGAATAAACACCCGGAAGATGCCCATGGTTTGGTTCATTGCACGCTAACAAAAATCCATCCCATTTAAAGTAGCCCAAGTTATAGTTAGAAACATATTCAACCATTTTCTTTTCAAACTGCTTTTTATATTTCGTCCCCGAAAAACATAAAAAGTCCCCCACTTTTTCGTAACCGTTTTGTTGCCCCCAATTAACACGGGTGTCTCTATTAGAATAACCACAAAAAGGAGACGCCCAGATTCCTAAAGAAGTTTTCATTTCTTTTAAAGGATTTAAGAAAGGAGTAAAGCGTTGAGGAAGATGATTGGTATCAATTTCCCAGATGCTTTTATAATTGTCCCAACCGTCATCAAGAACAAAGGCGTCTAAATTTAATCCATGACGCTTCACCATAAATTCTTTGAATGTTTCAATCCGATCTAAAACATTCTGAGTGTTCATTATACTCTCTTTGCTTTCGGCAATAGCGGGGTTGCGGAAATCATACCAGGAATTATAAAGAAGAAAAGGACGGGTTCCTCTAATTTTTATTTTATCGACATAATCATAAAAAGTTTTTTCTAAAGTTCCCGGAGATGAAGAAACTCCAAGTACACTTGAAAATGTTTTAAGCGGCTCTTTTTCAATTTTCTTTCCAACCACATAATGGAGGTCAACTTTGTTTTTACCGATAGAATTTTCAACACCGGGATATTCAATTCCCAGAAAAAAATCATCTCCCAAAACCGGCTGCCCAAAACTACCCCGTGAAAGATTTATTTTATCGAACGACATTGATTCCAGAGAGACTCTATCGAGGAAATTTATTTCCGCACTATTATCTTTTATCTCCAAATATTTGGAAATAAGATTTTCTCCGGATACAACATTGTAAATAAGTTGAATCTCTAAAGAAGTAAGGTAACCTCCATAACTAAAATTGAATGTCAACTGTGCTGTTTTTGCATCAAGACTGCTTTTAGTATAACCGTTATACGTTAAATCTTTTGGCGTAATGTGTGACGGGTTTTCTCCGTTTTGTTTTTGACCTAAACCGGGACCAAAGCCTGCAAAAACAATATCAAGCATAAATTCATCCGAGTGAATCTTATAACTTTGCTTTGAAATTATATTCTTAATTTCAATAGTTCCAAAATTTTCGGGAACTGTAGAAATCACTCTTTCGAGATTCTCATTGCCGATGGTAACTGTCCCTTTATTTTCAGATATGAAGGCTTGGGGAAAATAACTCTGTAGAGCAATAACTATTATAAACAGAGTCTTATTTATTTGTGTTTTCATCTATCTTCCTAAAAAAAATCAGTTAAATGGAATGTTATTTTATTTGGTTGGGTTAATAAATTTTTAACGGTTTCCTTCAAATCATTATTTAAAAAACTTATCATTAATTCTTTATCTTGGATAAAGTTTTCACTCTTCAGTAATCCTAAGTTATCCAACTCATCATCTGAAAGGAGCATTTCAAAAGAATGCAATTGAACTTTTGCAGCAAGCTGTTGGGATAATACTAGAAAAGATTCCTGAGCATTATGAAGAGAAGCAAACTCTAAAATCAAAACTTTATCATCTGCAATCTTAGCTCTTATGTAGGCGTGAATTCGGTTACTTTTATATAAAGCAAGGAAAAGCTTTTTGTCTTCATCGCAAAATAGATATTGAGATTTCCAATAATCTTCATTTCTAACAATTGGTCCAACCTTATTTTCATTATAGGTTGCATAAATAGAATTTAATTCTTCAATTTTTTCATGAAAGTTAATAACTTGGATCAAAGGTGATTCATTACCTAACTTAGAAAAGCAAACTTTTCGCCTTATAACCGTATTAAATCCGAATTTTTCATAATACCGGTTTAAAGTTGTTGTTAGCATAGAACAATCAAATCCACTTTTGATTGAGTATTCTAATGCATCGTTTAATACCGTTGCAGCAAAGCCTTTTCCTCTAAAAGTGGGATGTGTTGCAACGTTGCCAATCCCGGCAAAAGATATTTTTTCCTTGTTGACATAAATGGATCGTGGAAAAACTTGAACACTGCTAACAATCACGCCATCTTTTATTAAAATCCGGGTATCTTCATATTTAAGGGTATTATCTTTTGTTATGTGTCGTTGAAAATACTCGTGAGGTGTTTCAACAAAAGCAGCATCACATAGATTAACAACTTCTAATAACTCACTATCGTTTTTACATCCTCTAAGTTCAAGATTATTCAAGTGTATCCCCCGATATTTTTATTGGAAAAGGCCATTCACTATTTGTTTTTGCCCAATAAATAAAAAAACCTCCTCCGATGGCAAGCCACAAAATCCCAAGAGAGATAGCTTCAAAGCCTGAACTAATGAAGATGAAACCAAAACCTATAAAGGCGACAATGGAAGGAGTAGGATATAACCACATTTTATATGGTCTTTTCATATCGGGTTTCGTTTTTCTTAAAACCGTTAGCGCAACAATCTGTCCGATGAATTGGATCAATATTCTACTGGATAGTGTAGCGGCAATTATAAAAGCCAAATCGAAGAGACTCGCGATACAGGTAATTGCCCCAACAACTAACAAAGAATAGTGAGGAAAATGTTTTGTTGGATGAATGGCTTTCAACCAGTCAAAGAAGAAGCCATCACGGGCAGCGGCAAAAGGAATCCGGGAATAACTCATCATCAAAGAATAAATCGAACCGTAAGCGGTTAGAACAACCAAAATAGTAACAACGACTGCTATATTCTGACCATAGTAATTTTTAAAAATATCCGAGACAATGTGAGTTGAGTTTGCAACTATTTTCCAATGGGTAACGCCGAGGATAAGAAAATTCATTACCGCGTAGAGAATACTAACACCTATAACCGACCATATTATTGCTCTCGGAAAAACGTATCCCGGATTTTTAACTTCTTCTTCAAGATAGCATATATTGTAATAACCTAATAAATCATACATCGCGATTAAAGTAGCGCTGCCCAAACCCAAAACAAATCCCCATGAAAAAGAAAACCAACCTTTGGGGAACGCAAAAGCATAAGCCGGATTAAAGTGAATTATTCCTACTATCACGGTTGACGCAACCGTAACCAACATTATACTCCACAGAATTAGAGTTAAGGTACCGACAAATTTTATTCGATTATAGTGGAGAATAATAGTCATAACACCGGCAGCAAAAGAAAGTAATCTTAAATGTGTTTCCGTTAAACTTGGCCAAATGAAAGAGATGTAATGCATCATTCCAACAAAGCCGGAAGCGATCTCAAACGGACCACTTAAGAGAAAAGACCATATAAACAAAAAGGCTATCAGTTTTCCAAAATATTTTTTATATGCTTCTCGTAAATAAATATAAGTGCCTCCTTCTCCCGGAAGTGAAGTGCTTAACTCAGCCCATACCTGCCCATCGGAAATGGCTATTATTGCGCCTATCGCCCATCCGAACATTGCTTGCGGACCTCCTATCGCTGAAATAATCAATGGAAATGTAATGAACGGACCTATCCCAACCATGGTGGACATATTTGACGCTGTTGCATGCAACAAACCCAAACTACGATCTAAGTGATTATTTTTTAATTGCATATATAAATTTGAATGTCAAAAAGTCTTTCTTATTTGAGTAACAACATTTTTTTTATGGATAATTTATTACCTAATTGAAGCTTATAAAAATAGACTCCGCTGGGAAGATTAGCCGCATTAAAGTTTACTTCGTAGACTTGGTTTGCCAGCGCATTACCGTTAAACAAGGTCGTTACTTCACTGCCAAGTGTGTTATAAACCTTTAGCACAGCTTTTCCATTTTCGCTGACGACAAATTTTATTACAGTACTCGGATTAAAAGGATTTGGATAATTCTGCGCTAACAAAAATTCCTTCGGCGTTCCTAAATCAACTTCCACTTCTTTGCTGTATTTGTATTTACCGTCGTTATCAATTTGTTTTAAGCGGTAGGCATATTTTCCTTTTGAATTAGTTTTATCAACAAAAGAATAATCTTTGGAAGAGTTGCTGTTGCCGTTTCCGTTTACAAAGCCTATCTTCTCCCAAT
>MNVA01000052.1 GCA_001871325.1 Ignavibacteria bacterium CG1_02_37_35 | reverse complement strand
TGCAAGAGCAACAAATGTGTTTGTAGCCGACAAACTATCAACACAAAATAAAAATCAACTCGACAGTTTGGGAATAAATTGGGTTGAAATGAGAAGTGAAAATGGATATAAGAGATTTAAACTTGCATTAGAAAATATTGGCATATCTCACAATGACTTGACAGAAGATATAGACAATAAATTAGAAATCATTTTTAAGGAAATATTTGCTTGACAACCTTTTGGGGATTTTTGTTATTCTAACATTTTGTAGTTTTTCTTACAGTATTATTATATGGCAGTAATTTCAACAATTGGAAATTATTTCCCTGAAATAATTTTTGAAACTTTTGAACCCGAATTTGATGCAGACTTATGTGGTGACATTGATTATCTCGGATGGGTTGGTAAGAATGCTTTTGGTATTCAAATAAAACCTGTTACAGCAAAAGCCAACTTTGGCAACTACCCGCCGACAGAGAGGATGAAAAATAGTTTTAATGACTTTACTGAAAAATATGGCGGAAAGGTTTTCATTGTTTTCAGCATAGATGACGAAATAAAAAACATAGAAGTAATTGAAGAAATTAGAGCGGAAATTAAAAGACTTCTAAAATAGCAGTCGTTAAAAAATAGCTTATCGAGAATCCCTCCCATAGATTTACATTCGTTTAATATCACTCTTAGTTATTCTTTTATTATTTATCTTTACAGCATACAATCTATACGAAATGACAAATCATGAATCAATCATTTACTTTTGAAATAGTGAAAAAGATATTTCCCCGAATTTCACTTCTCTTATTTTTCGTACTTTTATACGCAACGAATTTACTTAGTCAAAGTAATCCCCGAGTTTTTATCAACGAAATACTTGCCTCAAATCTAACCACAAATCCTGATATGGTTGACTTTGGGGATTTTTCCGATTGGATAGAACTTTATAACGATGAAAATGTTGATGTTACTATTGGGGGATTTTATTTGTCGGATGATTTTGCATTGCCGATGAAATGGCAGATACCCGCCAATATTGTCATTCCCGCAAAAGGTTTTTACTTGCTTTGGGCTGATGGATTAAATAACACGCCCGGTAAAACTCTTATTAGAGATCAGTGGCCTAACAATATTCAATTCACGACAAAATGGTGCCATACCAATTTTAAATTGAACAAAGGCGGTGATAAAATTGGGTTGTTCAATGCAAACGGGATAATAATTGATTCGCTCATATTTCTTAACCAAACGACCGATGTTTCTTTCGGAAGGCAACCCGATGGCAGCAATAACTTGAAATATTTTGGTGAACCGACTCCCATGACTTCCAACATTTCGATCGGATTAAATTCTGTTTCTACTTCGGGTGAGGTTAACTTTTCGGTTGAAGGTGGATTCTCTCAAAGTTCAGTTCAAATAACCTTAACATCAAGCCCGGGGAATGGCATTATCAGGTACACTACCGATGGTTCAAAACCAACAAGTACATCTCAACAATATTCTACTCCTTTGACGATTAGCTCAAGCACAGTATTGCGTGCTCGATTATTTGAAGATCTAAAAATCCCCGGCAAAACAATAACCAATTCTTATTTTATAGGAGAGTCAAGGAATTTACCAGCCATATCTTTTGTAACGGATCCGGCTTTCTTATGGGATAAACAATTAGGGATTTATTTGAATTCTTATAAGGAGAGAGAAATTCCCGTCAGCCTTGCATTTTTCCCTTTAAATTCCGGGCGGGAATATTTCTTAGATGCCGGCGCAAAGATCGGCGGAGAAAATATTTTCAGGTTTGCGCAAAAGCCGCTGAATATTTATGCCCGTTCTGATTATGGTTCTTCTCACATTTCAACTAAATTATTTGATAACCTCCCCTATGTTGAGTACAAGCAAATGTATTTAAGAAACGGCGGGGACGACTGGCCCAGCACACTGATTAGAGATGGTATGCTTCAAACCGTTCTTAACGACAGAATTAAAAATCCGATGATGGCTTTTAAACCATCCGTATTATACTTGAACGGGAAGTATTGGGGAATCCATGACATCAGAGAAAAGATTGACGACCACTATTTTTTGCTGCATTATAATACCGATCCGCTAAATTTAGAACATCTCGATGATTTAAATAGAATTCTTACCGGTGACTCAACTGATTTTGTAAATGTTTTAACTTTTGCAAGCGCTAATGATCTTAGCGACTCTTCCAATTATTCGTTTGTTTCCTCAAAAGTGGATGTACACAGTTTAATGGATTTTGTTATTGTTCAAGATTTCCTCGCAAATACAAGCTGGGGACATAACCGGGAAGTTTGGCGCGATAAAAAAGATCAACAACTCTGGCAATGGATCTTAGTTGATTTAGACAGAGGGTTTAACTTAAACAACATAAGTCTTAATCAATTAAATGATCTCTATAATAATTTTGGATTGTTCCGTCAGTTGTGCGCTAATGTTAATTTCAAGAATGAATTTGTCCAAAGATATGCCGAACATCTGAATCATACGTTTGAGCCGGCGAGAGTTGTGAATAAAATTGATAGCGTGAAGTCGCTTATTCAAAATGAAATGCCAGCACATATTCAAAAATGGGGAACATATATTGATTCACTTACCATTGATATCTGGGGAAAGACTGCCGGTATTTCTTCTCTCAGTTATTGGAATGCAGAAGTTCAAAAACTAAGGGACTTTGCCGCACAACGAACTACTTATGCCGCTCAATATCTAAGCAGCCGGTTCGGTCTAACCGGTAGAGCCAATCTTAAAATATCTTCGAATCTTTTAAATGAAGGTAAAGTAGAAATTAATTCTTATCTCAAAAATTTCGGTGAGACAAATTCATATTTCAAAAATATACCCCTTGCCGTTAAAGCCTTCCCGCCTCCGGGATATGGTTTCAATCAATGGAAAGAAATTGTTTTATCAACAAATCTCAATTTAGTAACGCAAGGTGCTGAATGGAGATATTTCGATGCTGGTTCGGCTCCGGTTGGTTTATGGCAAAATATTGATTTCAATGATGCATCATGGAAATTGGGAAGTGCGCAATTTGGTTACGGCGAAGGTGATGAAAAAACGGTTCTTAGTTATGGACCCAATGCGCAGAATAAATATATCACCTCTTACTATCGCCATTCTTTTCAGGTAACAGACCCGGCACAAATTAAAGAATTGAAATTGAAATTATTGCGGGATGATGGCGCTGTTATCTTTTTAAATGGAAATGAAATCAGTCGCTCAAACATGCCTGCCGGTTCTGTTTCCTATTCTACGCTCGCCTCGTCTGCGGTTAGTGGAAGTGATGAATCAACTTTTTTTGAATTCACCATAGATAAAACTTATCTTACTGCCGGAGTTAATGAGTTGGCGGTAGAGATTCATCAATCCGGCGCTGCAAGTTCCGACGTTAGTTTCGATCTCAGTCTTGATGCCGTTTTGAACCAACAGGCAAGCAATGCAAACGTTATAGGGACTAATCCATCTCTTTCTTATATCATAAAAGATGACACAGAGTTACTTGCGGAATTTGAGAAGATCAGTTCGAGTGAAATCGCCCAAATTATAAATGAGCCGTTGACGCTTTCAAAAGTAAATGCACCTTATTTCGTTCCGAATGATGTTACAATAGAAGCAGACGGAATTGTAACGGTTGAACCGGGAGTAATAATTTATTTCTCGGCAGGGAGATCAATTACGGTAAAAGGAAAAATATTGATGAAAGGGACTGTTGCTGATCCTGTAACGCTTACTTCTTATTATCCTTCAGAAAAGTGGGGCGCAGTTTGTTTTGAAAAAAGTAAGGGAATTTCGGAATTAGATAATGTGAATATTTCTCTCGCAACCAACGGAAGCGATCCGGTAAACTTTTTTGCCGCGCTCTCAAGTTTAAACTCTACGGTGCATTTAACAAATGTTCACTTTAATAATGTTAAACTGCCGGTATCCTCGCAATGGAGTGATCTGATAATCAACGGATGCGTTTTTGAAAATGTTACGGAAGTAGGCGATTATCTTAATTGCAACGGTGGAAATCTTTCGGTTCTTAATTCTGTCTTTATTGGTAACGCCATTTCTGATATGGATGCGATTGACCTGGGATTTATGAACGGAACTACGGATATTAAAAATAATATTATAAGAGATTTTACCGGCAGTAACAACGACGGCATTGATCTGGGAGACTCTTCGTTAAATGTTTTTATCAGCGATAATTTAATTAAAAATTGCAGCGATAAGGGAGTTTCAATCGGGCAAGGTTCAAATGCTCGTTTAGTGCGGAACGTAATTGCTAATTGTAACCTTGGCGCCGGTATTAAAGATAGTCTTTCAAATGCTGATATTCTTAATTCGACTTTCTATTCAAACAACATCGGTGTTTCCTGTTTTGAGAAAGTAGTAAATAGGGGAGGAGGCACTGCAGAAATCCGGAATTCAATTATTGCTCATTCAAATACTTCTTCGATATCCGCTGATATATTCTCTAAAATTAATGTAAGTTACTCTTTGTCGAACACGGATACGCTCGAGGGGCAAGGAAATCTTTATGGTGAACCACTGCTCATAAATCCTAACGGCGCAAATTATTATATTCAAACAAATTCGCCTTGCTTCAATAACGGCGATCCCGATTCCCCACTTGATAGTGACGGCTCACGGAGTGATATTGGCGCGTTCATGTACGCGGGTGATACGAAGTCAGTAGTTCTTATTAATGAAATAAATTATAATGCTTCTCCACTTTTTGATTCAGGTGACTGGATCGAACTCTACAATACAACAAGCGGCGCGCTCGATATTTCCGGCTTTGTCTTTATTGATGAAAACCGGACACCGTCATTTGTTATTCCAAACGGAACAATTTTACCGGCGAACTCATTTTTTGCAGTTTGTTTCGACCTTTCACTATTTTCTTCTTTATATCCGGATGTGAAAAATGTTTTCGGAAATATGAATTCCGGTCTTAGCGGAAGCGGTGAATCGCTCTTCCTTTACAATAATTTAGGTCAGCTTGTTGATTCGCTTACTTATGATGATAAAGCGCCCTGGCCCCCGGCAGCGGATGGCGGCGGCTCTTCATTGGAACTTGTAAATCCATCACTTGAAAATGCGTATGGTGAAAGTTGGAATGCTTCGATTGGTCACGGGACGCCAGGAGCAATAAATTCAACGTATGTAACGGGAGTTCAAGAAGGCAATAGTAATTCCCTTCCACTTGAGTATGCACTTTTACAGAATTATCCAAATCCCTTTAATCCAGAAACCGTACTTGGCTACCAACTTCCGCAAAATAGTTTTGTAACATTGAAAGTTTTCGATATTCTTGGTAATGAAATTATGACGCTCGCGGATGGCGAAAAATCTGCCGGGACACATTCTCTTTTATTCGATAAGCCGCTCTCGAGCGGAATATATTTCTATCAATTAAATGCTGTTTCAGTTGATGGGAAAGAGAACTATTACTCAATAAAGAAAATGCTGCTCTTAAAATAAAGCCGTGAAAAGATGCGGCTTTATTTTCATTCTTTGCTCCCGTCCGACACTTTTTTTTGCGGATAATATCGAAGCATAAGAGAGAGGAGGAGAATAACGGAAATGATACTTATAAAAGGGAAATTGAAGAAAACTTTCCGAAGATATGCCGGGAAAAGAAATCTTACATCCCGACGTTTAACCTCATCATAGATGCTTGCTCTTACATCTTCGTTCCGGTTCTCATTAAGATTCAGTCTCCTCGAAATTCTCTTTAGGTTTCCTTCCCAAAGACCTTCCATCGAATAGAGAGAGTAAGGTTTAACCCCTTCGAAGCTGAAATGATTTTCTTCGCTGCGATGCAATGCAGTTCCGGTGAGTTTATGGTCATCATATAAAATATTTACAATTTCATCAGAGGCAATAGGGGATGAATTTGCCGCGATAACAAATCCCCGCTTTCCTCTTGGCGCCGATTTACAATCTATAACAAAATAGTGGGGAAAAACTTCATCTACTGCTTTAAGTATTTTCATCGAAGTGCTGCCCGGGAAACGTGGATCGGGTCTTCCTTGTGTTGATTCGGAAAATATTCCGCCGGGTTTTAATTTGCTTTTCACCAGCAGAAAGAATTCTTTGTTATGAAGGAGAGCAGAGCCTAAATAGTAAGGGGCGGAAATATCCATAATAATGATATCGAATAACTCAGCAGAGTTTTTCAGGTATCGCTTTGCGTCATCAACAATAATTTCATAATTCTTTGCTTGATCAAATCTATTAAACTCACGCCACCATTTTTTAGAAGATTCAATAACCGACGGATCAATTTCTACAACGGTAGTTAGTGATGCGTATGGGGCAACACGATTGATGGAATATAAAGAACCGCCGCCGAGGATTAATATTCTTTGCTTCTTTTCGGACTTTTGAAATTTATATTGTGCGGGAAGGTTTGTAAGAAAATAAGTGAATTCACTTAACGATGTTTCATCATTCTCTCTACCCATAAATGGATAATTATAATCAAAATATTTTTGTCCGTTAAGAAAGGAAATCTTGCTCCTCTTCTGCTGCTGAAGCTCATCAGCATAGGTTTCTAAAACATCTACGGTGTGGTAGAAAGAATTAGCAGAAAATAAAAGTTTTGGATGTAAAAATCCGCGCGACTGATAATAATCTAATGTAGTTTTTTCATGAAACTCAGCCTGGTGAATTGTATAAACGCCGGTTAAGAAAATGCCCGCCAAAAGCAGGGGATGCGCCCACAAACTTTTATCAAATAGTATAAAATACAGCATAACGAACAAAAGAAAATACGCCGGCAGAAGAACTGACGGTAAGAAAGAAATGACGATGAGAAAAAAGCAAACCCCTGAAGCCGCTCCAATCAATTCAATACTATAAAATGACGGCAGTTTGTGTGACCCTTTCATTTGAAGAATCTTCGGCAAGAAGATTGAATAAAAAGAAGATGTTAAAAATGAAGAAACAAAAAGCAGGAGTAAGAACACCTCAAGACTGAATCCCATATAGATCAGCCGTGAGGCGAAATATTTTATTCCGGCAAATATTACCAAATGAACAAGAAATGTAACAAAGCAGATTACTTTTAAGTAAGTAAATGATAAATGTGAAGAAAGGGCATAACCAACGGAGAACCCGACAAAATATGCTGCGCTCACAAGTAAAATGCTTAACTCATTTGCAGAAATTATGTTTGAAAATTCCCGCACAATAAAATATTGCAGCAGGATGAGATTGAATCCTGCAATAAAGATGACGGCTTTTAATTTTTTACTCGATAGTTCCGTCTCCGGTTGAGCTGAGTCATTTTCTGTTTGTGAGAACGTTGCTAAAAGAACCGACTTGGACCAAAATAGAACTCCGGAAAAAATAAGTAGAGCGAAAACTCCCGACCAATAACTGTGTGAGATGAAAAAAAGTAGAAGAAGCAAAATGATGACCATTACCGAGATTTCTTTTCCTTTGAACGAAAGAAACATCATTACGAATGCAAGCAGCGGCGCAAAGTAGATAAACAACACTCCAAATTTTACAAAGAGCAAAAGTCCCAACACCGTGCCGAAAACAAAACCATTATTTTCATGTAAAAAAAGTGCCTTGCTCGGAACGACATTCGCCATCTCTTTAAAAAATTTACCGGCAGGAAACGCCGATATAAAAATTAGCAATCCAAGTAAAAAATACATCGGTGAGTAAAGAGTGAACAGCATCGTCATCAGCAAGAGCGAATAAAACGAAGCAAGAGAGAGAAGCAAATTTTTATGGAGTCCCTCAAATATATTTGTCTTCATCGCAAAAACTACGCCGCACATCCAGGTTAAGATTAAAATAAAATATCCTGTAAAGGTTGCGGTTACAAACACTTCGATAGCAAAATAGAGCGCTGCTTGCAGGATGCCGAAATAAAACCCTGAAGTAATTAAAGGGAATAGGTTCGTTGGTTTTTTAAATTCAGTAAATGCCATTCTTCTTTCCTTGTTACTGCACGGCGAACTTTGTGTATTATTTATAAAATTAAAAACCGTGATAATGTCTTTCCATAAAATACTAAAGATGAGTAACAAGAGTATAATACTAATATTCTTTTGTGTCTCGGCGACTTGGGGGCAGAAGAAATCTTGCCACAAGGACACAAAGGTACTAAGTTACACGAAGATGAAAAAATTTCTTCGTGGTTCTTCGTGAAAATTTCTTCGTGGCTCTTCGTGCAAGGATTTTTGTTACACGAAGTTCTCGAAGAAGGCACGAAGTTACACGAAGATGAAAAAGTTTCTGCGTGGTTCTTCGTGAAAGCTTCTTCGTGGCTCTTCGTGCAAGGATTTTTGTTACACGAAGTTCTCGAAGAAGGCACGAAGTTACACGAAGATGA